>CAZQIK010000096.1:0-6472 GCA_964593085.1 uncultured Spirochaeta sp. | reverse complement strand
GGGAGCCATTTGCACAATTGGTGTTAGATGCAGCCTACGAAGCCAGCATCTGCGCAGGCATTCTGAACTCCCGGCGCACCGGCAACCCCACGCTCTATCTCACCCACCTTGGGGGTGGCGCTTTCGGCAACCAACCAGCCTGGATTGAGTCCGCACTGAACCGGGCTCTGAGTCTGTACCCGGAGGCCGGGATTGACGTAGTGCGTGTCACCTTTGGAAGAAGGTCGTAATCAACCGATGGTGGCCAATGCTCAGCCCCTCAGCCCCTCAGCCCCGCGACACCTCAGCTGGCCTCGCCGACTACAAATCTTCCAGGTGCTCTAAATGCTGGCGGGCCTGGGCTTGGATAGCCGCTTGCTCCTCGGGCGAGAAGCGTTCCCAGGTTCGCAGGGGCATTGCCATGCGTGCGTTGTGTTTCCACCGCTCGTGATGGCGAGCTATGAAATCCCAGTACAGTGCATTCAGTGGGCAGGCCTTCTCGCCGGTTCGCTTCTTGGGGTCGTAGCTGCAGGTGCGGCAGTAGTCGCTCATTCGGTTCATGTAAGCACCCGCTGCCGCGTAGGGTTTGGTAGCTATTCCCCCGCCGTCGGCGTACTGGCTCATTCCACGTGTGTTGGTAATCTCCACCCATTCAAAGGCATCGATGTAGATACCAAGGTACCACTCATCCAGTTCGTCGGGGTGTATTCCGGCAATCAAGGCAAAGTTACCGGTCACCATCAGACGTTGAATATGATGCGCATACGCATTTCGCAGGCTCGCATCTATAGTCTTTGCCATGCAGTTCATGGAGCATTCCGCCGTCCAGTACCAAGATGGCAAACTGCGCTCGGCCGACAGCACGTTGTGCTGCTTGAACTCCGGCATCGCCCAGTGGTAATAACGGCGCATGTACTCGCGCCAGCCAAGAATCTGGCGCACAAAGCCCTCTACACTGGCTTCGCTAATGCGGCCGTGCGACTCCATAAACGCCTGCACAGCTGCATCTATCACCTCGCGCGGGTGCAGGAGCTTCACGTTAAGTGCGAACGAAAGCAGGCTGTGGAACAGAAAGGGTTCCTCAGCCGAGAGCGCGTCCTCATAGGGCCCAAAATGCTCCAAGCGATGCTCAACGAAATCTTTAAGTGCTGCGAGGGCGTTCTCACGGCTAAGCGGCCAAACAAAGCCTGCTATCTCAACGCTGCCGAAGGAGCGAATCCCGGCTGCCTGTATATCTGCCTGGACGGTGTGCAGCAGCGTATCTTGATCCGGCCATTGCGGCGGCGGAGGTGCAGCTGGATCCCCGCGCCAGGGCTTCCTATTCTCGCTATCAAAGTTCCACCGACCGCCAAGCGGTTGCGCGGCGCCCTTTGAATCGGAAGACGGCTCCATGAGCACGTTATGCTTCCGCCGCATGTGCCGATAAAAGCTCTCCATGATTGGTGCGCGCGCATCTGCTGAGCCAGCATCCTTTATCTTGAAGTCCTCCTCGGTTGCGAGGAAATGCTCGGAGCCGACACGCAAGACCTCGAGCGGAAGCTCTGCGAGTTCACGCTGTAGCTGCTGTTGCAGCCGGTACTCGTCCGGCTCTTGATACTCAAGCACCCGAGCACCGCTGAGCTCCGCTATCTGTCTAAGGTTCTCTGCAAAGCTCTGCTGGTTTTCGGTGTCGTTAATGCCAAGGTACACAACCGGTGCCCCTTGGTCTCTGAGCCAGGACGCAAAGTTGCGCATTGCGCCGAAAACCGCGAGCAGTTTCTGGATGTGGTGCAGGGTGTAGTTGGTCTCCGGCAGGATCTCCATCATGACGTAGAGGATCTCGGGGTCGGGCTTGCCCACGGACGTGTTACCGGCATTACCAGTGGGCATCTCCCCAGTCTTGGCACCGAACGAGGCATACCAACTATGGTACGACGAGAGCTGGTCGCCAAGTATGAGTCGGAGCGTGTGTACGCCTTTGAGTTCCGCTGTTTGTAAACCGCTCTGTTTGCCGTGCTGCTGGTTGGACTGCACTTAGCGGTTCCGCATGAGTAGCCCGGCGACATTCGCTTGCAGAACACGAGGCATGAGCCGCAACGACTGCACCATAAGATTGTTGAAGATACCCGGAACGACGCTCATCTTACCGCGAAGGAGTGCCTGAAGTCCGAGGCGCGCAACCGGGCGGCTTTTCATCATGAATAGCTTTTGGTAGAGCGTCGGCTTCTGCCCCGAAACCTCAAGGAACTGGGTTGCAGACACGCCAGGGGACAACACCGTGACACGGACTCCGGTGCCGCGTAGCTCGCGGTTGAGGGCTTCGCCCATGAGCAGTACGTAGGCCTTGGCGGCGCTGTATGCAGCATACCCAGGTGTCGCCTGATAGCCGCCGATGGAGGCAACCTGCAGGATGTAGCCCTCGGAGCGGGCCCGCATTGCGGGTAGGACCAGAGAGCTTAGGTGGCTCAGACCTACAACATCGAGTTGCAACATCTGATCAAGGCGCGACCACTCGGTATCCTCGTAGGGGCCGAAGACACCAACTCCGGCGTTATTAATGAGAATATCAATGTGAATGTCTAAGGCGGCAATGGATCGCAGGAGATCTTCGCGGGCCTCGGAGCGTGAGAGGTCGGCCGGGAGCACTTCTACCTGAATGCCGTATTGCTCCATGAGGCGCTCGGCATCTGCTTCCATGGGCTCGCGGCGTCGGGCAGTAAGGACGAGGTTTATTCGTTGTTCGGCAAGTAGGGTTGCAAAGTCGCGGCCAAAGCCGCTGGAGGCGCCTGTTATAAGGGCCCATTGTCCGGGGGCGAATGATCGTGGCACGTTAAGCTCCTTGAGGATATATCGATACCGTCACGTCGATATCGCTATTTTTTTGCATTGTAGCATAGTAACTCCCGGATTTTAAGGAATTCCTGCCGATACTTAGAATTGCAATATAAAGGTTAGTCACAACTCCGGGAGTACAGCTATCGATACTGCATATGAGAACCTACATCTGCAATCCGAGAGCGGCGATCTCAGCAGCGAAAACACCAGGCTACGTGCGGAGCTGGCGGTGGCGCAGCAGCGTCTGGCGCAGCTTGAGCAAAAGCTGTCCTTTCAACCCCAGTCCGGGCTCCCTACCCATTTTCGTCTAGAGCTGGAACTTGAAGAGTTTGTCGCAAGATTTGGTCGTCGCCAGGATGGCGGCAGCGCCAATTTGGCGGGATTTACGGTGCTCATACTTCAGCTTGGGCCTACCTACGGCATGGTACGCAAGACGCTGCGGGCAAGTATTAGCGAGTGGATTCTCTACCAGACCGGGTGTCGTATTGCTGCATTCCTCGGCGACCGTGATCGAGTATTCCATACGCGCGAAGATGAGTTTGTCCTGCTACTCCCCGGACAGAAAGGGAGTAGCCTAAAAGAGTTCTTGCAGAAACTTCATGCTTCTCTTGCCGTACCCCACGGGTTTACCGGCTTTTCGGTATCGGTTGGGGTCACATCCGGGGCATCGTACTTTCCAGAACATGGGCTTAACCGTTCCGATCTGCTGCATCATGCCGACTTAGCTGCCGGTGCCGCCAAGGACCGCCACAAGCCCTTTGTGCTTTTTCGGCAGTCGATTTGTGATATCGCGGTAGAGCGGATGGAAATGCAAAACTCCATACTCAAGGCGATAGAAGCACCTGCCCTACACCAGCTTAGTGAGCAGTTTCGGTTGTTGTATCAACCCAAGCTTGTTGTGTCTTCCTTTCATGAAGGTAAGCTTCACATTTCAAAAATCGAAGCAGAAGCTCTTATGCGGTGGAACCATCCAACTAAGGGGCTGATTTCTCCTGCACAGTTCATTCCCATTGCAGAGGAGTCGGGGCTCATTGAGCCCTTGGGAAAGTGGCTGGTATACGCCTGTGCTAGTTTGTTGGAGTCGTGGACAACAACTGGATATGGCGATATCGGACTGTCCGTGAATCTTTCTCCGCGTCAGTTTCGGTCCAGCTCCATTCTGCAAACCTTTGAGAGCGCTCTTTCTTCAAGCGGAAACGGCCTCAACCGACTTACGGTAGAATTAACCGAGACCAGTCTTTTTGAGGATATCGAGTCAACGACGAACATCCTTGAGCGGTTTGCCGCCTTGGGACTGCGGATATCGGTAGATGATTTTGGAAGTGGATACTCCTCGCTGAGTCATCTCCACCGCTTTCCGCTGGACGAGATCAAGGTCGACCGGCTGTTCGTAGAGCACATCCGCACAAACAAGCATGACCGAGTCATCATTGGTTCATTGGTCCACATGGCAAAGGACTTGGGATTCGACCTCATTGTAGAAGGGGTGGAAGATGCCGAGAGCGTCGGAATCTTGTACGACATGGGTTGCCGCGGATTCCAGGGCTATGTGCTTTCGCAGGCGTTGTCGGAGGAGGAGTTCCTGCGTTTCCATGACGATATCGTTGCAAACGACATGGCCTTGCAACTGCCGCTCGCCCAAACGCACCAGTCATAGGCTGTTGTTTTGCTGCTTGACACCTTGCCATTGCTGAGTTAAGTTGTAATTAACATAAATCAAGGGGAGCTTGCGCTATCGCAGGCTGAGAGGAGGGAAATCCGTTCCCTCGACCCTAAGAACCTGAACCGGGTAATGCTGGCGGAGGGAGATGGTCGACAGCGCAGGGCGCTGGAGCAAGAAAGACGTCAACCTCAGCGGGAGACGTCTTTTTTTGTGTCCCGTTGTGTACTGCTTCCTTTTTGCAATCTCGTCACCTTCCTCGGCTCCTCCAAAGCTGGAATACCTGGTTCTCCAAGATAGAGGCTACGAGCCCCGTGCTACGAGCCCCGTGCTACGAGCCCCGTGCTACGAGCCACGAGCCACGAGCCAAAAGGAGGCCGATATGTTCAGTGGATGCCAGTTTTCGCTGTATCCTATGAGCGACAATTTTGTTGAGGTGATCCTTCCCGCCGTCAAGGCAATGGGAAACCCCGAGGATCTCCGTATTGAAACCGACGATATCTCTACCCTGGTAGTGGGGCAACCCGAACGGGTGTTCGAGGTCGTAGCCAAGGCTTACGAGGCGGCGTGCCGTGCGGGCAAGCATGTAGTGCTGTCTGCGCTGTTCTCACGCGGCTGCCCTGGGGAGCCGGACGATCCGCTCTGCACACCGGAGGGGCCAAGCAAGGGAGTACACGAGGGGACCCGCCAAGGCGCTAAGTCGGACAATGCAACCCGCGGGGCGGACAGTGCAACCCGCGGGGCTGTGACGTCACCCGCCGCCACTACCGGCGTGGAGATTGACGCTCAGTTCTCACTGTATCCACTTGGGATTCCGGGATACATGACCACCATTGCCTCCACAGTTAGCGCGGTTAAAGAGGCGGGAATCTACGACCGCAGCAAGAACTTCTGCACTCGGCTCTCAGGAGACCTATCTGCCGTTTTTGCTGCTGTAGAGCGCGCCTTTGACGAAGCCGCGCGTGATACCGGACACGTTGTAATTCACCTCACCGCCTCAAAGGGAAGCCCGTCAAAAAAACAGAACTCAGACTCAATGTGAGTAGAGCCATACGGCGACAGGCACAATATGTGCATCGCGTCAAACGACACAGGAGGAATTAGTATGTCGAACGAGATAAGCAACGATATCAGTAACGAGACAATGAACGACGGCCAGGCCGCGGGCGCATCGGCCGCAGAGGCGCCAAACCGCAGCCGTCCGCTCCCGCCAGCCTTACGGCCAAGTTGGACCATGCGCGAAACCGTGACACTTGCAATTATCGGGGTCGTGTTTGCCTTTCTCTATCTCGGATGGGTGCAAGTGTGGTTGGTGGTGCAGTCCATGACCGGGCCGTTGGCAATGGATGTGCTCATGGGCTTTTGGTTTAGTGGGTCGATATTTGCAGCGTGGCTCATTCGCAAACCCTTTGTAGCGTTTAGCACTGCCATGCTAACCGTGTTTGTGCAGATCCTTGCTGGGAATCCGTCGGGTGCTATCTTGCTGCTCACAGGCCTGGTTCAGGGTGCTGGTAGCGAGGTGCCGTTTGCACTTACTCGCTGGAAGCGCTACTCCTATCCGGTTCTCATGGCGTCCGGGGCGTGCACCTCGGTATTCAGTTTTGTGTATACGTATTTTCGCTTTAGCTACTGGGAACTGGCCGGAGGCTTGGTTTTGACTATGCTCATTATTAGAGTTGTGAGTGGCGTAATCTTGGGCGGTGTGCTTGGTCGCGTGCTGGCTGGCGCTGTGCACCGGACCGGCGTCACAAGCGGGCTTGCGGTTGACTACCAGACCCGCAACTCGGAGTAAGCCGACGGTGGGTAATCCGCAGCTGTGTGAAAGAGCGGTACATGCCCAAAGTTGGAGTGTCCATTACCCGGACACTCCAGCTCCGGCGTTGGACTCGGTCACCTTGAGTATAGAACCCGGCGAACGTGTGTTGCTCTTGGGCCCAAGTGGTAGCGGCAAGAGTAGCCTTGTTGCGTGCCTTGTTGGACTGGTGCCGCACAGCACCTACAGATCGGAAGAGCGTCGTG
>CAZQIK010000095.1:0-6480 GCA_964593085.1 uncultured Spirochaeta sp. | reverse complement strand
TAGATTAAGTCGATCTCCCAACAACATTGGGTCAAGTACGTTACCTATGAGAAACTGCGAGATAGACATAGCAAGTGCTGCCGCGATTACTGGGTTATAATCGGGCGCGAACTGGATCACGGTGAAGGTAATGCTTAACACAGTAATGATGATTGAACCGATGCTGGGTATAAAGTTGAACAGCATTGTGAGTACTGCCCATACAAAGGGGAAGTCTACACCAATGACGCTGAAAGCGGAGTATACAACAACGCCGGTCAAGCTACTTACCAGTAACTTCACACGCAGGTAACGCGCAATCTGCGTAGTTATATGGCGAGCTACAATAGTAATTTTGCGGGTGGTATGATCGTTGAGGGCCATCCGCACTTTGTTCCTAAGAAAAGGCTTTTCGAGCAAGAGAAAAAGCAGATAGATGAGAACTATAGTGAGTGACCCGGCAAATGTCATGAAGTTACCTGAAAGTGAAATGAGATATACCCGAGTAGTTCGCGTGAGGTCAAGTTGGTCGAGAATGTCGGGGGGTAGTTCGAACTGGGCTATGGCTTGAGACAGGATTTCAATAAGCCGCATCTGGTAGGTTGGAAACTCACGCAGCAGGGCCTGTATGCTTGAATACAGGATCAATCCAACTAAGAACCCGAAGGACAGCACCAAAACCAGAATGATCAGAATCGAAAAATAACGTGGTATATGTAACTTTTCCAGCACATTAACAGTCGGTGCGAGTACAAAATAGAGTATGAGGGCAATTACGAACGGGAGGACAATGCCTCCCGTAAGACGCAATACGCTTCCCACTGCAACAACCACAAGGGTTAGAAGCAGCGCTGTGTTAACCTTACTGTTGTCCACTGCGGCTTAGATTAGCAGAATTTCATACCTGTGGGAAACCCCTACGCATGAATAGCCCAACCCTCGGCTCCGCGAGCAGATTCCATAACCGCTTCCGAAAGCGTTGGGTGCGCGTGTACCATGGAGGCAATATCCTCCGGCAGCAATTCAGAATGCCGCGCAAGTAGCAGTTCATGGACAAGCTCTGTCGCGTTACGACCAGCAACATGTGCGGCCAGAATCTCGTGTGTGTCTTCAGCGTACAGTAGCTTAACCACACCTTCAGACGCCTCAATAGCAACCGACTTACCGGCCCCGCGGTACGGGAATACCGACTTCTTGAACTTCACACTACGTTCGCTAAGTTGTTCCTCGGTGGGGCCAAAACTACCAATCTCGGGCTCGGTGTACACGGCCGACGGGATGTCGTCGGGATTCAGCTTTTTCGGGCCTTTGTGTCCAGCCATGTACTCAACGGCTATCTCACCCTCCTTCGAGGCAACATGCGCCAACAAAGGAGTTGCAATGACATCCCCAATTGCAAACACACCTTTCACGTTCGTTTGGTAGTAGTCCCCAACTTCTATGAAGCCTTTCTCAGTCTTAATCCCAACCGTCTCAAGACCAAGTTTTTCACTGTTTGGCGCACGCCCAACCGCCACCAGGAGTTTTTCGGCCTTGAGCTCTTCGTTCTTTCCATCTTTGGTCTGAAGACTCAAGATTATTCCAGACTTGTTCTTTTTAAGGTCGGTAGCCTTAGTCCCAGTAAGCATCTTGATACCACGGCGCTTGAAGTCTTTTGCCAAAACTTCTACCGCCTCGGGATCCTCAATTGGGAGAATGGAGTCCATGAGTTCCACCACCGTCACCTCAACACCAAAGGCGTTCATTACATGGGCAAACTCCATGCCTATAGCGCCAGCACCCATAACGGCTAGGCTCTTTGGTAGTTCTTCAAGCATAAGCACACCAGTCGAGCTCAGCACCTGCTTCTCATCAAACTCAAAGCCGGGAAGCTCCCGCGGCCGAGACCCGGTTGCAATGAGCACATTCTTAGCTTTGACTGTGGTGTCGCCCACCTTAATCTCACCGGCAGACTTGAGCTCGGCATCTCCCTCAATGTACTCGATGGAGTTCTTTTTCATCAAAAACTGCACGCCCTTAGACAACTTATCTGCCGCCTGACGCGAGTTCTTGTGCACCTTGCCGTAGTTGAATCCGGATCGATCTATCTTTAGTCCATAGGTTTCGGACTCAAGCGCGTTGCGAAATACTTCAGCCTGATGTATTAAAGACTTTGAGGGAATGCAACCAATGTTCAAGCACACCCCTCCCGGCTTATCACGCTCAATGACGCAGGCTTTAAGACCTAACTGTGAGGCCCGGATTGCTGCAACATAACCACCGGGACCGGATCCTATAACCGCAACATCGAAATTCTTTTCGCTCACTGATTTCCTTCCTTGCGTTTTAGAACAGCACTCTAAAGGGTTCCTGCATCATGAGACTCAACTCATGGAGGAAACGCCCACCCGCAGCACCGTCAATAACGCGGTGATCACAGGAAAGAGTTACCGTCATGATTGGTTCTACCGTTATCGCGTCAGTTCGTTCATCCACAACCGCCGTCTTTTTTGTACGTCCCACAGCAAGAATGGCTGAACCGGGTGGATTGATAATTGCGGTGAACTCGTCCACCCCAAAAGAACCAAGATTGCTAATACTAAATGTTGCCCCGGTATACTCCTCGGGCTTGAGTGCATTGCTTCGAGCCTTGTCAATCAGCTGCACAAGCTCGGCGTCAATTGCTTTAACCCCTTTTGCCCCGCAATTCCGTACAATCGGCGTGATGAGCCCAGCCCCAACATCAACTGCCAGGCCAATGTCTATAGAAGCGAACTCGCGAATACTGTTACCCTGCCAGGATGAATTAATAACCGGATGGCGCTTAATTGCTTCCGCGGCAAATTTCATCAGGAATGCGTTAAAGGAAACCTTTTCCGGCACGGACTTGTTTAAGGCGTTGCGCGCCCGAATGACTTCACTCATATTAATTGAGCTTTTAAGATAATAGTGAGGGGCGCTAAACTTACTCTCGGCCAAGCGTTTAGCAACAACGGCACGCCGACTCGTAACCGGTGTATCACGGTCTTGTGCTGGCATAGCCTCAGCGGGAACAGCACCTGCCGCTGCCCCGGATCCAGCTGCTCGCGACGGTGTGAAGTTCTCTACATCGTCTTTTACGACCCGTCCGCCCGGCCCTGAGCCGGAGATTTGGGTTATATCTACACCTTTCTCCTCAGCGATTCGGCGCGCCAAGGGCGAGGCTTTCACCCGACCGGAGTCGTCTGATCCATGCGCAGGGACTGAACCGCTTGAGGCCGCGGCGGTGGCTGTCTTTTGCTCCTGCGCGGGTTTTGCTTCCGCACCAGAGGCTCCCTTGTCCTGAGACCCGCTGTCACCGCTGTCACCGCTGTCAGGCTCTTCGGCCTTCTTCGGTTCCTTCTGAGCGGAATCCGCTGCTGGCTTATCTTCCTCCAGCAGTTCGCCAAAATCCTCACCCTTTTCGCCAATGATCCCAATGGTCTCACCAACCTTGGCGCCACTCCCTTCCGGCAGTACAATTTTGAGAAGAGTTCCTTCCTGGGTAGCCTCGTAGTCCATGGTTGCTTTGTCGGTTTCCACCTCACACAGCACATCGCCAGCCTCTACGGAATCACCTTCCTTTTTACTCCAGGCGGCAATGGTGCCTTCCTCCATGGTGGGAGACAGTGCCGTCATTAATATTTTTTCAGCCATCGCTTACCTCTATTTGTTCTTTTTAGCAAAACCGTTCCAAGCTCTTCATGCCAGAACGGGATTGCCTAATCCGCGTAGCTCACGCCCTTAGCAGCCTGTACAATCTTCTCAACCGACGGCTGTACCGCAAGCTCCATCTTGTGGTTATACGGCATGGGAACATCCTCGCAACATACCAACTCGACCGGAGCGTCAAGGTAGTCAAAACAATTGCGCGCAATCAACCAGCACACGTGGGAGCCAACGCTTGCAAAAGGCCAAGACTCATCAACAACTACTGCCCGGTTAGTCTTCTTCACCGATTCGTAGATCGTGGCTTCATCTAAGGGTCTAATGGTACGTAGGTCGATAACCTCAGCCTCAATGCCTTGCTCAGCCAGTTGTTCAGCCGCTTTATACAGCATCAGCATAGGTTTTGAATAGGAGATGAGGGTAACATCACCGCCTTCACGCACTACCGAGGCTTCACCAATAGGCACAAGATACTCTTCTTCGGGCACCTCGCCCGTAAGACCGTAGGTCATTTCACTTTCAAGAAACATGACCGGGTTATCGTCACGGATAGCGCTCTTTAACAGTCCTTTTGCATCATAAGGATTTGAAGGCGCGACCATCTTCAGTCCCGGAATGTGAGCATACAGACTCTGCAAAGCCTGTGAGTGCTGCGACGACAAATACTCGGCTGGTCCGTTTGGTCCCCTGAAGACAATTGGGCAATGAAGCTGCCCGCCCGACATATGTCGCATTTTGGCAGCATTATTCACGACCTGGTCAAGGGCCAGCAACGAGAAGTTATAGGTCATCCATTCAACTACGGGGCGCAAACCCGCCAAGGCAGCTCCAACCGCAAGTCCGGTAAAACCTAACTCGGCAATCGGGGTATCCATGACCCGGGGCTTACCATACTTGTCCAGTAGTCCACGGGTAACCTTGTAGGCGCCGTTATACTCACCTACTTCCTCACCAAGCACAAATACCGAGTCGTCGCGGGTCATTTCTTCGTCCATCGCCTGCCGCAGGGCGTCTCTCATAGCTAATTCAGGCATTGTTGTTCCTCCCTTAGGCGTAGATGTCCTCGAAGCGCGACTCAAGCGGCGGCTCCGGGCTTTCCTCGGCAAACTCTTCAGCCTGCTTAGCAACAGCTTTGGCCTCTTTGTCGAGTTCCTCAAACTTCTTTTCAGTAATCATTTCTGCATCTAGAAGGTCTTTCTTCAGCAAAAGGATAGGATCTTGCTGCTTGAACTCCTCAAGTTCCTCTTTTGTGCGATACTTAGCGGGATCACTCATTGAGTGTCCTTTATATCTGTAGGTCTTCAGATCCAACAGTGCCGGTCGACCTTCCTTGCGAGCGGTTTCGGCTGCTTTTTTTATAGCCTTGTGCACCTCAATGACATCCATGCCGTCCACAGTAGTTCCGGTCATGTTATAGCCCTTAGCCTTTACGTCAAAGTCCTCAACCGCCGAGACCCGTTTTACGGCAGTACCCATACCAAAATGGTTGTTCTCCACGATGTAAATTACTGGCAAGTTCCAGATTGATGCCAGATTCGCGGATTCATGAAACGCCCCTTGGTGGATAGCGCCGTCTCCAAAAAAGCAGAGCGTCACACCCTTGGTTTTCTTATACATCTGCATGAATGCAACTCCGGTAGCTACCGGAATCTGGCCACCGACAATACCGTTGCCGCCCAGCATGTGTTTTTCTACATCAAACATATGCATTGAACCACCCTTGCCACGTGAACAACCGGCTTCCTTAGCAAACAGCTCGGCCATAATCACTTTAGGGTCCATACCGGTCGCTAAGGCGTGCCCATGGTCGCGATACGCGGTGAGCAGGTAGTCCTTTTTCATATCCAGTGCAGCCACCGCGCCAACCACCACGCTCTCTTGCCCATTGTACAGATGGCAAAACCCACCTATTTTCTTGAGCCCGTAGGCCTGGGCCACCTTTTCTTCGAACCGACGTATAGTCAGCATATCGCGCAACATAGCGACCAGCTGATCCTTTTTATACCCGTCCAGTTTTCCCATTCAGAATACCCCTTTTCTCGTTATCCTTATTTCTATCTAAGAGCCTACTCTACAGGCAGTCCGGCTTCTATATCGTCACAGAAATTTTCTCGCCTTCAGTCGGACGAAAGTAGGTCATTGCTTCTATCACGGTCTCCAACACAATAAGGCTGGACTCATCCGGCATATTCTTCCAGAAGGTCTGCAAATAACCTCCTATGGCCTCTTGCACATCGGCTTTCAGAGCCGGATTATCAATAATCTGGATTCGCCCGGAGACATACATAATTTCTTGCATTGGTGCGGTCTGAATCATCCACTCAACCTGAGGATTTGTCTCAAGGCTTTGAGTCCACGCGAATTTCGACGAACTAACCGCATACAGAAAGCCGGTTTGACCCCGCAAGAGTGCAGGCGTCATCCAACGCATATTCGGATATCCATTAGCCAAAATGGTGCTCAACACGCCAATCTTTGATTTTTCAAGAATGCGTTCCAAGCTGTCAAACATTTGCTTAATTTCCATGAATCCTCCTCCGGATGCAGCTCAAATTATGAAGCCTTTCAAGGCCAAGTAAGGGGTAAAAACGGCACCCAACTGGGCAAGCCCAACAGAAATACCGCCAAGAATCCGCTTCTGCGGTCTTGTAATTAGAACAACCGTAGTGTAACAATAGTAGGGGGAAAAACACAACGGCAGTTACTGAAGTTCGCACCGTACAATACTATACTTTTCTACCAGACTATAGTAGTGTTTCTAGGAGGTCGACTCTTTTACACTTCCCAGAGTTGTGCCCCAAACTAATAACACCAGTTTTAGAACCACATTGAGGA
>CAZQIK010000094.1:0-6529 GCA_964593085.1 uncultured Spirochaeta sp. | reverse complement strand
TCCTGCGGGCACTTGCAGTTTTATCTGCGCTGTAACCTTTTTCTTTGCCATGTGTATTCTCCGTTCGTGGTATTGACGCCGCGCGCGAACTATCTCACACCCGACTCCCATCCGTTAGCAACAACGTTGCTAACCATTGAAACACAACATCTGGACCGAGGCCTGGATGTTATAATTAGATTCTCTCTACCTGCGTAAAATCAACTTCAACAGGAGTTGATCGACCAAAAATTGGCACCATCACCCGTATCTTACCCTTCTCTATGTTTACCTCTTCCACTTCACCAGAAAAGGTTTGAAAAGGGCCGCCAACGATACGAACGGTCTCGCCAATTACATATGACTCTTTGGGCTTTGGTGCTTTATCGCCCTTGATCTCTCCAGTCTTCTGGAGGATTTCCCGCGCTTCTTCACCCGAAATGGGTTGAGGTTTTGCATTTGGAGCAGCACCAACAAAACCAGTAACGCCATTGAGCTTCTTGATCTCGGAACAGACCATCTTCCAACCGAGATCTGGCAGATCCATCTCTAGAAGAATGTATCCAGGCAAGAATTTTTTAGTGATCACGCGCTTTTTGCCGCCGCGAACCTCAACAACCTGCTCCGAGGGAACCTTGATGTCGGTCAATATGCTCCCAATACGCTCATCTTCCATCATAATGCGGAGCGTTTTTTCAATTTTATTCTCGTACCCGGAATAGGTATGGAGTACGTACCATCCTTTAGCCATATCGCGATCCTTTGCAGCACCCGAGACGCCAAAACGGCAACCCGAGTAAACGGTTGTTAAAAAATGAAATCCACGGCCGCAAGAAGGAGAAAGTCGACCAGGCCGAGAACAACTGCGAACATCGCTACCGAGATCAAAACAAGCTTGGTATTAGACCTCACCTCGTCACGGCTGGGCCACACAACCTTTTTGAGCTCGGCATGGCTGTCTTTAACAAACGCGATAATCTTTTTCATTCCGACCCCTTTTCGGCGATGCAGCCGGCGACGAGCAGACACGCAACAATTGAAAGGCACTTAGTGAGGGATAAACAGGCCAGGTAGGATTCGAACCTACAACATCCGGTTTTGGAGACCGGCGCTCTAGCCGTTGGAGCTACTGGCCTAAAAAGCGCTGAGCGACTACGCCGCTTAACACCATTTATCTACTTTACTTTTGCTTCCTTATGAAGTGTATGCATACGCTCGAAGGAGCAATACTTCTTGAGTTCCAGCTTACCCTGCATATTCCGCTTGTTCTTCTTTGTGCTATAGTTTTTTCGCTTACAGCTCTCACACTGCAGGGCGATGATTTCTACAGCCTTCCCCTTCGCTTTAGCCATTCCTTACTCCCTACCGTCACACGCGGAACGCTTAGTATAGCCAAGACGGTATACGTACGTCAACGTCGGTGAGCTGCTGCACAACCATTACTCGCATAATTACGCGTATGGCGCATAGCCCTCGATCGGATTTGAACCGATGACCCCATCCTTACCATGGATGTGCTCTACCACTGAGCTACAAGGGCGAACTAATGCACGTGGGCGCCACACTAACAGAATTAGATGTGAGGGTCAAGCATTACGGCACGATTAATGCTACGGTTATTGGAATGCTTTTTTAAGAATCTCGATCCAGCCTTGGATTCTGGCGGTAGTCATGTTTGCCTGATTATCCTCGTCGATAACCAGTCCAAGGAATTGTTGATTTTGAACTGCCTTTGATGCCGAGAACACGTATCCTGCAGTAGATGTTTCTCCGACAATGCGACCCCCGCACTCGGTTACTTTCTGCGCAAGAATCTGCATGCAGTCAACAAAATTGTCCGGATAGTTCTGCTGATCCCCTAAACCCATGATTGCCACCGTCTTTCCGGTTAAGTCTATAGTTTCCAGGGTAGGAAGAAACTCCTCCCAGTCGTCCTGCAGGTCACCCACTCCCCACGTTGAGACCGAGAAGATGAGCTTCTCATACGCAGCCATCGTGCTCCCGGTGGTTTCACGAATATCGTGTATCGCGGCCTGACTCTTTCCCAGTGCTTCATGCAGCTTTTGCGACACATCGCGCGTGTTTCCAGTGGTTGAACCGTAGAAAATACCTATTTGATTCATAAGATCGTTCCTTGCTTGCGCAGCCTCTGAGGATTGGTCGGGTGCAGTATATAGCCAGATAATAGTAAAAGCCCCTCATGCCGTCAACATCACGGTAGCGAAGAGCAAACAAGCCAGAAGGACTAAACCGTCACGATAGACTGTCTAATTAGTCTTTTAGAGCCTCTACGAGTTCTCCCAGAACCTGCTCGGCGTCCTCGTTGGGCACCTGACACGTTCCGGCGGCATTGTGCCCGCCCCCGTCGTACTTGAGCATTAACTCACCAACATCGACTTGAGACGACTTGTCGAAAATGCTCTTTCCGATAGTGAAGACGGTGTTTTGGTGCTTAAACCCCCAAATTACCTGAACTGATATGTTCGTGGCTGGAAAAAGCGCATACTTAATGAACCGGTTACCGGCGAAGATTGGATCCTGTCCACGAGTGTCCACAACCAAGACGTTGGCGTCTACCCGAGAGCACTTACGAAGCTGTTCTTTAAACATCGCTTCATGTTCAAAATAAAGTTTAACTCGCTCTTTAACGTCGTCGAGATTCAAGATCTCTTCGATACTGTACTCACGACAGTACTCAATAAGATCCATCATAAGCTGGTAATTCGAGATTCGGAAATTTTTAAAGCGACCAAGGCCGGTGCGCGCATCCATGATGAAGTTCAGCAGGTTCCAGCGTTCCGGGTACAACACCTCGTCCATTGTGAAATTGGCGCTATCTCCTTTGTCGACTGCACGCATCATTTCTTCAGAAACATCCGTAAACCTTTCCGCACCACCATAGTGCTCATAGATTACACGTGCAGCCGATGGAGCAGCCGAGTTAATAACGTGGTTATCATGGTCACCTGAGCGCCCCGACTCGGAAGAGTGATGGTCGAAGCACAGCTTGACGCCCTCAACATAAGGCAAATTAGCAGTGATGTCCCGATCCGATAATGCAACCAAACCATCTTGCATATCCTTCGGATGGACAAACTTTATCTCGTCGATCATATCCAGTGCGCGAAAAAGAACGGCGCACACCAAGCCGTCAAAATCGCTCCGCGTAATCAGTCGGTATTTTTTCGTGGATTCCACAATTACTCTCCTGCAGCTTTCCAAATGCTACTTGATCCGCTACTCATTATCAAGAACAAAATTGAGCCCTGATCTATTTTCCTGCGCCCGACATTCCTTTCCTCAGGGCACCCGAGTCCAGGATGCACTCGGTAGCAGTTCCTTGATCTTTCCTCCCCACCTTGGTATATACAAGGGACGGTGAGGATGATGGGGAAAAAAACCTGGAATACGCTCTTGGGTAACGAGCCCGATCACGCTGATGTATCGGGTCAACTCAGAGTGCTGGCCATCGATCTTGGTGGCACAAACGCAAGCTTTGCAGTCGTAGCGGCTGGCGAGACGCATTTCGAGTTACTCAGTCACGTCGTCTTGCCTTCCGACAAGCAGGCAAGTTTTGCAGATGCACTACGTACGGCACTGAGTCGCTTTGACGAAGAACCTGGGTTGATGGCGGAAGTGAGTGCCTGCTGCGTAAGCGCAGCAGGACCTGTCGTAGCAGGTCGGTGCACCCCGACCAATCTACCCTATACCGTCAGCACCCAGGAGATTGAGAACATTCTTAAGATTCCATGTACAATCATGAATGACTTCGAGGCTATTTGTTACGGTGTACCGCTGCTTGATCTGAACGACCCCAATCAAGTGAGAAGAATACAGATCCTACAGGATGAAACGGAGCAACCCGAAAGCGATCAAGGAGTGGCGGCGGTTATTGGTGCTGGAACGGGCCTTGGAATGGGCTATCTCTCATGGGAACAGCCTGAGTTGCACGTATTTGCTTCGGAGGGTGGACATCTTGACTTTGCCCCTTGGGACGAACAAAGCGCCGAACTGGCTACATATTTACGACACGAGATAGGTCGTTTTCCCGACCGGGAGCATGCCCTCTCCGGGCCCTCCATACCGCGACTTCACCGATTCATACTCTCAAGCGGGCGAGCACCTGCAAGCGACATGTCGCAGCGTATAAGCAGACTACCGCAGAATGAACAGCCCGCGGAAATTGCGGCAGCCTCGGTGGAAAGCCCGGCGGATCCGAGCTGCAAAGCAACTATGGATCTATTTTTCGCAATCTATGGACGCCTATGCGGGGCGACTGCGTTGCAATTTTTTCCGAGACACGGTGTATTTCTCGCGGGTGGCGTTGCGGCAAAAAATGCGGCGGCAATTGCTGACTCGCCGCAGTTTGCTGAGGCGTATCTTGCGGCGTACTCTGGCAATCTGCGTCGAGAGCTGCTTGCCACACCACTATATATCATTCTTGACTACCAAATATCGCTACTCGGAGCGGCTCATGCAGCACGGCGAATGCTGGGCGCTCCAAAATAGCAAGGAGCAAGGTTTCATGAACCAAGAATTACGCGAGAGAATGCAGGAACTTGGAATTGATATTCACCGAACCGAGCATATCTTAGCAGAACTGAACCGTGGAGCATATGACAAAGTACAGCCGGTAGTAGTAAAAGATATTCCGGAGGTCGACGGAACCGAGGTGGTAACCGCCTCGGGCAAGCTGAGTCTACGAATACCGGAAGAAGAGTTGACCAAGCACTGGGCAGAGATTGCCCCGGAAATTGACCCGATCGCTTCTGCCCAACGTGAGGCCGGTGAGCTTGAGTTCTCGTATGAAGCACTAAAACGTCTGGGGACTGCACTCTACCCTCGCACGGCTTTTGGTGTTCTCAACGGCGGCTCCGCAACAAGTTATGCCGACGAAAAAAAGAATCGGGGGCTGAGCGAGCCCCTCTATAGGCTACTCGCGCCGGTGTTTGAGCCTATGGCCGACCGTTGTCGTGGAAAGGCAAAGGGGTTAACTCCGGCTTTTGTGCAGCCCGACGGTACCGAAGGTCCCACCTTTCTTGAACTGAAAATGCGTGGACTGCTCATTCGTGCAATGGAACATCAAATCCGCCAGCCTGTAGAACCACCGTCCGAGCCTCTTGACCCTTTCTTTCAAATGACAAGTGTCCATAATAACGATGAGGTAGATGCCGCGTATAAGAGCTTCAAGACAAGTCCGCTTTTAGACCGTCTCATACGGGAGACCGGCATTGATATTACCGACGCGGCTACCGGCATACAACCAATGCTTGCCGCTTTAACTCACTCGAAAGAGGGCTCTCCTCGACACGTATTTGAGTCCGCCTACGGCAAGGAACATGAGCCTTTAGGACTACCAGGTGGCCATGGACAGAACTTCAGTGTGCTTGCCGATATCTACCGCGAGTTGCAAGCCGACGGCAAGCGGCTCGCCTATCTCTCAAATGTAGATAACCTGGGCGCTACGGTAGACCCAGCTACTATTGCGTATACCGCTCTTACCGGCCGCCAGGCAGCCTTTGACTTTGCCTTTCGGACATCCGTAGATGTGAAAGGTGGTATACTTGTGCGCGACGCTCGCGGCCGACTCAACTGTGCCGACATAGGCCCGGCAGTTAGCCCGGATGAGGTGGCTCGTGCCGAGGCCGAAGGAAAGGCCATACTCTTCAACTGCGCCACTGGACTTTTTAACTTGAACTATCTCACGCACAACATCGAGTCTATTGTGGATCATTTACCCATGCGGATAAGCGATCAGGACAAGGATGCTGGCCGTTATGCACAAGCAGAACAGGTAACCTGGGAAATGCTCGGCTTACTGGATCGCCCTTTGGTATTTGGGGTAGACAAGTACCGCCGCTTCTTAGCCGCAAAACTGCTGCTTGAGACGCTCATGACCAGTGGCATTTCGTTGGATCATCCTGACTACCCTCGCTCATCGGATCCTGCTAAGGACCTTTTAGGTACCGCACGCAAACTGAACGCCGGGTTGCACTGGAATTTGGAGCACAGTTACGGTATGAAGCGCTCGGGAGATCGCTGGGTACCAAAATCCGTGGATGAACTCCGCAGCGACCTATCGTCAGAAGAGGAAACACAATGAATCCGATTGAATTCAACGGTACAAGCGGGGCAGAGAATTCAGCCGGAGGTCCTGTGGAGAACTCAGCCGAGCGCCCGGCCCCGGATTTCTCGAAGCTGAATGGCCTGGTTGCGGCTATCGCACAGGACGCCGTAAGCGGTGAGGTCCTGATGCTGGGGTTCCAAGACCGGGAAGCGTGGGAAGCAACGCTCGCGACCGGCCTCGCCCACTACTACAGCCGTTCACGGGGACGCCTGTGGAAAAAGGGCGAAAGCTCCGGAAACATACAGCGCGTTGTAGAGATTCGCCTGGATTGCGATCAGGATACGGTTTTAATGATGATTGAACAACAAGGCGGAATAGCCTGTCATACCGGGCGAAGAAGTTGCTTTTTCAACCGCGTGGAGGGAACTGAGCTGGTAGTAGACGAAACTCCACCTGCCTCACAGATATGACTGCCTTATGAAC
>CAZQIK010000093.1:0-6534 GCA_964593085.1 uncultured Spirochaeta sp. | reverse complement strand
AGAATGAACACCACTGACACAGGTACTCCTTGCGTTACCTGCATGGCGTTTGCTCCAACACGCAACACCGAGAGCAAAAAGGCTGCCGCGAGGATCCCGAAAGGCCGAACACCACCAAGCAACGCTACAACTACACCTGTAAATCCGTAGTTCAGCGATATACCGTCGATCACCCGGTGGTGAATTCCAAAGACCTCTACTGCACCGGCTACCCCTGCAAAGGCGCCACTCATGAACATTGCCAGAACGATGTAGCGCCGCGTACCGATACCTGAATAGCGAGCCGCATCTATGCCTTGGCCGACTGCACGAATCCGATATCCAACAGCAGATTTTGAAAAAAGAAGATAGAGAAAGACTAACGCGGCCAGTGCAATGAAAATCCCGTAGTGCGCCGAGGTACCCTCAAGCAGGCTCGGTAGCCGAATAGCCTGAGGCAGTGTTGCAGACTGCGGCAGAAAACTCCCCGGTGGTTTCATAGGGCCTGCCACCATGTACTGCAGTAAAAGCAGGGCGACGTAGTTCAGCATGATGGTGGTGATAACTTCATTCGTGTCGAGATGTGCTCGTAGAACCCCGGCAAGCCCCGCCCATAGTCCACCAAAGAACATGGCAGCCAGCAGTGCAAGAGCTATTGCCACGACCGGGTGATGAGAACTCAAGCGCAAGCCAACAGAGGCCGAGACAAGCGCTCCAATAAAAAACTGCCCGTCCCCTCCAAGGTTTGTAAGTCCTGCCCGTAGTCCCACTGCAACGCCTACCGCAATAAGAGTCAGAGGGATAGCCTTTCCAATAACCTCGCCGCGGCCGTAGTAACGCCCAAGAGCCGCACGCAGCATATCTTCATAGGCATGGAGGGGATTAGCACCGGCCGCAAAAATGAGAGCAGCAACCACAACTAAACTTGCAAAAAAGGCCAGCAACATAGTGACAAGAGACCTGCTGTCCAGTCGTCGTAAAATGAGTGCGCGCAGGTGCTCGGCGGCGTTCATGAAGCCATGCTCGGACGTAATGAATGGGGCTCGCCCTCAGGCCGAATACCAGACATCAAAAGGCCGACACGGTTCGCGTTGTACTCGTGTGACTGGAGCTCGCCCGCAATCCTTCCTTGATACATCACAATTATTCTGTCGGACAGACTGAAAAGCTCTTCAAGCTCTGCTGAGATGAGCAGTACTCCAGCTCCGTTGTCACGGGCCGAGCGTATAGAACTCTGGACAAACTCGACCGCGCCAACATCCAGGCCACGCGTGGGGTGCATAGCAACAAGAGCACGAGGGGCTCTCTCAAGCTCACGAGCAATAATGAGCTTTTGGAGGTTCCCGCCGGACAATGACTGAGCCTGAGCGGTTGCTCCGGTTGTCCTGATATCAAACTGCATGATTAGCCCCTCTGTAAGTGTGATAAGCCGATCGCGACGCATGAATCCGAACTCATTGTAAGGTGAACCAAAATGGTTCTTCATCGCAACGCTTTCCCACAACTCAAATCCTGCAACCGACCCAACCCGATGCCTATCCTCTGGCACACATGACACGCGAGCATTGAGGAACCCGAGAGGCCCCTTTCCGGCCATTCGGTTCCCGTTCACATAGATCTCGCCCCCACTAATATCGCGAATCCCAACGGCCAGCTCCGCAAGCGTGCTTTGGCCATTGCCATCAACGCCCGCAACTCCGAGTATCTCACCCGGCTGCACGCTGCATGAAACAGGCCCAAACGGGAGTCCGCGTGCTTCGTGTGCGGTGACCCGATAGAAGTTCAATGCGGGAGACCTATGGAGCTTAATACGATGGGAGCCGCAGTCGTTTGTTCGATTCACCTGAACGGAGCGCCCGACCATCATCGCCGCAAGATCCTGTACGGTTGTTTGCGATGGTGTTGTACTTCCGACAAGCTTCCCGCGACGCATGATCACAATGCGATCACTGACCTGCATCACCTCTGAAAGCTTGTGAGAAATAAACACCACACTGGTACCGGCTGCTGTCATTTCTCGTACGACACGTATCAACGCTTGGGTCTCTTGAGGCGTTAATACACCGGTCGGCTCATCAAGAATGAGAACGTCGGCACCGTGATACAGCGCCTTGATAATTTCCACACGTTGCTGGACACCCACAGGTAGGGAGGAAACCGGCACATCAAGGTCAATCGGCATGCCATGCTGTTCGCATAGTTCAAGCAGCCTTTTCCGAATCTGTCTAAGGCCCAGTCCGATGCTTCGTCGCGACTGGCCTATAGCAACGTTCTCAAGAACATTGAGCGCGTTCACAAGCATAAAATGCTGGTGAACCATGGCGATGCCGTGCTTGATGGCCGCAAGTGGGCCGTCGAGTTCAATCGGTTCACCGTTTCGGATAATGGTACCGGAGCTTGGCCGATAGAGTCCGTACAGCAGATTCATGAGCGTACTTTTGCCTGCTCCGTTCTCGCCAAGAATGGCAAGCACTTCTCCGCGGTGAAGCTGAAAATCAACCGTATCGACCGCAAGAATATCACCAAAGGATTTCGTGACGCCTCGCATCTCGACCGCCGCTACCTCTGTACTCACCTACCGGCCTCCTTCCTTTTGTACCGGGATAATCAATCTATTCGTTCGTAGATCTCCGGCACCTGAAACTCGCCAGCAGCAATTTGGTCACGAAGCGCGAGTACTGTTCCTTGCGTATCTGCACTCACAAAGGAGGCAATAGGCGCGATGTCAATAATGCCCTGACCGATGCCTGCATTCCACACTCCGCCGAAGTTTCCGGATTCTATAAGCGCAACCTGATCTACGATCGCCTGAGTCATATTGGGAACCAAGCTGGTCATCATAAGCTCCGGAGCCAATGAGGACTGATCAGAGCCATAGCCAATCAAACGTATGTTGTACTCGATGGCAGCTTCAATGACACCCAGTCCAGTCGAGTCGGCTGTATGCATAATGATGTCCACGCCGCTGTCGATCAGTGCAATTGCGGCTTCTTGCCCTAATGCGGGGTCTCCAAATGTCCCGGTCATAATGCCGTTGACGGTTGCCGACGGATTGGTGTTCTGCACCGCCGTGGCAAAAGCCGCCAAATTCGCAAGCTGACTTGGAATCTCAAGGCCACCCACATATCCAATGCGTCCGGTCTCGGTCTCCATGGCGGCAAGCACACCACTCAGATACGCGGCTTCAAACTCCTTCTGATTGATAAATCCAACGTTTCTCGGGATTTCTGCGTCGGCGGGACTTAGACCGCTGACAAAGAAATACGTGTCGGGAAACGAGGCTGAGACCCTTAGCGCAGGCTCGCCAAACTGAAAACCATGGCCAATCACGAGGTTATAGCCACTCTCTGCATAGTTGCGGAGGGCTTCATCAATTGAGGCAACCTGCACGCCCTCGGTAAACGAGGTTGTATAGCCATCATCACGAAGCTGTATAAGCCCCCGGTGAGCTGCTTGGTTCCAACCGCCGTCATTAATGGATCCCGGAAGTAGCATTGCTATGCGGAATTCACCGTCATCAACTGGCTCTCGGGCACCGCCAGCAAAAGCCGCGCTCCCCAACACAAATAGAAATGCGACGACGCATGTAAGCGCCACGATAGATCGTAAGAGTGTTCGACTCTTCATTGTTTGCCTCCTACGGCTTCCGACTTCACGCCGGTTCTTGAAACTTTTTCTGAGCCAATTCTTTGAGCTCAGCTTTTGCAATTTTTCCTGTTGGTGTCATCGGAAACTCGTCTATAGAAGTAATCTGCAGATGCTGCAGATCGTATGGAACCAGGCTGGTTATCGCAGCTTTCATCTTCTCCACGCCGAAAAAGGACTCATCACAGACCACAAAAGCTATGGGTCGGTCGCCAATCTCGTCATCGTCGACCGCAACAACCGATGCGGCGGAAACACCCTCACACTCAAGTAGCGCCTCCTCAACATCGCGTGGAAACCAGGTCTGGGACGCAACCGTTATGAGCTCAGAAAAGCGCCCGCGCATGGTGATGTAGCCGTTATGGTCAACGCATCCAGCATCTCCGGTATGCAACCAACCACCCGCAAGGGTTTTGGCTGTCTGCTCTTCACGATTCCAGTAGCCCCACATATAGCCGCCGCGCAGGCACATTTGCCCGACTTCACCCACCGGCACCTCTTCGTCTGAGGCGTTGAAGATCTTCACCTCCTTATCCGGCGGTGCAATTCCTATTGGAGCCAAACGCCCATCAGGTTCAAGATCTGGAAAACCCAGTGCAACAAATCCCCCAAGCTCACTCTGACCGTAACTTTCAGCAAGAGGAAGTTTGAGCTCATCGCGCCAGGCCTTCTTGAGTGGCAGCGGTACCGGCCCGCCCCCGGATACGCCTACGCGCAGGGCCGACGGTGCTTGGCCGCGCTTCTTTGACTCATCAAGCAGCTCAGTCAACAATGTTGGATTCGCAATGAGAAGGGCCGATCCTGTTCTTTCGAGAGCGTCATACCCGCTTTCCTGGGTCCATTTGGACATAACATTAACAGTACCTGTTCGGTGAAGTGTCGGAAGAATGTTACCCACCAGTTGGTACGAACTCGAAAGGGCACTTGGCCCAAAGGAGGACTCGTGGGTGCGCACCCGCAGACGCTCGGCAATACAGTTGGTGGCCCGCATGGTGGGCTCATGCATGAGGCATGCACCCTTGGGTTTCCCAGACGTGCCGGAGGTATAGGAAAGATGCGCAATAGCACTCTCGTCGGCCGGATCAACCGGCGCCTTATAGCCAGCCCGAAGCAATTCCCCAAGTTCCTTGGCCTCACCCATCGCTTTGTCCATACAAACCAGGGCACGCACAGATGAAACCTCAGCAGCTGCTGATGTAACCTGGTCGTACGCGTCGTGTGTGAAAACTACCACTGTTGGCGTGTGGTCGTTGAAGTAGTAGTCGAGCTCCCCGGCAAGCTTAACGTTAACCAGGGCCGGGATAGCGCCAATTCTCCAGCAGCCAAACAGGGCCATGAGGTAGTCCATGCCGTTGTGTGCAACGACACTCACGCGGTCGCCCTTCCCTGCACCCAGTTCGCTCAGAGCACCCGCAAAGCGCTCCATCTGATCAACCGCCTCGGTATATGTGAACTCGAGTTCCCGGTCCACCCAACGCAACGCGACTTTCTCCGGCGCCCATTCAGCACCGCGGTAGAGTAGATGATGCATCAACATGATTTGATCTCCTTGAATCATTACCAAGCATGACTACTTTCGGCAATATCCGTGCCATCTTGAACCTTCCGATCCGCCGCGCTTGTAACTTCATATAAAGCATAGAAATAGGTACACGTAGATCGAAAGCTCCGGGACAAAGCCCCCTACCCAGAACTACATTAGTGTATCTTTTTACTTCAATACCTACGATAACGTATTATTCTTACTAATCTATCGAAACAGCGGCATGCAACACCATACCGAGACCCTCAGCTCACTTAGCGCGCCGCAACTGGGCAAGCACGAAACCCCAGTTGTTGCGGTGCTGGCAAGCTGTTGGCGCTTGGGCAGTCGGCCCAACCAACCGAGCTTGCGCAGGACACATCGACTGCTTCAGGAGCACTTCTCGGACGAGGCCCGGCAGATCGGGGGCTGCTGGGAGACTAAGCCGCGCTGGCCTACCGTGCCTGCCGCTTGAGCGATAGATTAACGTCGTCCAGCCCGTAGCGCACCACCTCACTCCGTTTACTGTGGTGTGAGATAAAGTCGTCGCTCACCATGGGGAGCTGGAACGGATAGAGGGCCGGATAGTTCACCAGCGATCCCAATGGGCTTTGTGACTCACGGAGTGCAAGCAGCGCTGACTCGAGCATCAGCTGAAGGATCTTGTCTACAACCAGCACCGCCACCCGCAGAGCAAACGCAATTAGAAATTTAATAGCACCTTCTCCAGATCGCTCTCGTCCCAGCCGGCAAGTAGGCGTTCGCCCGCAGTACCTCGCTTGCAGGTCTTCTCCTGTTTCAGGAGGTTGAGCGTTATACGACGCAGAATGGCGAGGTTCTCGGCGGAGTTGTCCTTGCGCTTACGGTACTCGTCTTCCCGGAAGGCTATGTCCAGAACCCAATGGAGTGAGTTCTCTATTGCCCAGTGTGAGCGTACGATCTCCTCCTCACGCCCCCCCACACACACACCCTTCCAACTCCAGCATAGCAATCAGTTCGGGTATCGCGGTAATCTCATTCGGCTTCTGCTCGACCTTCTGCTGTGCGAGAATTAACCCAGCTTTACTTGCCCAGGCACTCACCGTATGTATCGCAGTCTTTCCGTTGCTGCGCAAATGACAATCACGATAACCTCTAACAATACGTGCCGACTGTTGTCTTCTCGGGGATCGGGCTTACCCCCAAAATGCTCTTCGAAGTCACCAAGTCCTCCCAGAATTCGATCTGAGAGTAGCTTCCCACTCTACGGCAGTTAATGTCTAGTTCCTAGATAGATGCTTACTGTCATCTGTATGGTGGCCTGTGCGTTTGCCCTGTTTCGCTTACGTTCGTTCATGTCTACGATACCGGTTCAGTGGTTCATGCTGCCGGTGCGGTAGCCGCCAACC
>CAZQIK010000092.1:0-6537 GCA_964593085.1 uncultured Spirochaeta sp. | reverse complement strand
AGCGTTGGGGCTACAAAAATCAAAACTATCGCTAAAAGAACTACTATGATGTGCGCTTGTTTTGCCAAACTGGACATTCCTCCGTCGTTTTGGTACTTTAGCTACGTAGGGCAGCATATCTAATCAACACGTGCTGCGTCGATATACACGAAAATAACGCTAAACGCGTTTAATTCACAGCCAACAACGACAGAAGGAGAAAAACATGGCACAACAGCGAAACCCTTTCCAAGAAGGCCTCTACGCAGGCCTTGGTATGGCGCTACGAACCAAAGAGCGGGTTGAAGAGTACGCGCAAAAAATTGCGAGTGAATACCAAATGAACGAAGATGAAGGCAAACGTTTTCTTGATGATATGGTAAAAGAATCCAAGGAAACACGAACGCGACTTGACGAGATCGTTGAACAACGGTTCCAAGCCTTTGTCGACGAGTCAGGGCTTCCCAGGAAAGAAGACGTAGACAAGCTTACAAAGAAAATTGCAGACCTAGAAAAGAAGTTAGATCAGAAGTAAGCACTTTAGAGGATACACACTATTCGTTTTTCAAAGCTGCGTCGTGGCGCGGTGGTGTCAAGATACGGAGAGATAATCTCGGTTCTTGCGAAATACGGCCTTGCCGAGTTTGTGAGCCACCGTCCGCTGCTACGCAAAGTCTCTATTCCACTTACCCGAAGCGGGGGTCGATTCAGGCCTCCGCGACTCGTTAGAGAGAGTTTTGCACAGCGCATTCGACGTGCGCTTGAAGAGCTCGGTCCTAGCTTCGTTAAGCTCGGGCAAATACTCTCCGACCGGGCGGATCTCCTACCTAAAGACGTAATTTTTGAACTTCAGAAGTTGCAGGACGCAGTTCCACCTATCTCGGCCGAAGCGGCTCGCAAGCGCGTGCAAGAGGAACTCGGCCGATCGGTCGACGAACTTTTTCTTACGTTCTACGACGAGCCGGAAGGCGCTGCTTCTTTAGCGCAGGTTCATCGCGCTATTTTGCCGACCGGGCGTACCGTTGCCGTCAAGATTAAACGACCAGGTATAGATGACCAAATTCGGGCCGATCTTGAGATCATGCGCAGCTTGGCTCAGTTTCTCGATAACCGAGTAAAGTATTTTGAGGTAATGTCGGCAGTTGAGCTAGTCGAGGAATTCTCGGTCCAGATCATCAAAGAGTTGGACTTTGTTGAGGAGTTCCTCAATCTCAAGAAGTTTGCCGAGCAGTATGAAGATGATGACACTGTAGCCGTTCCCTATGTATATGAGGAGTTTACTACCCATGGGCTGCTCGTGCAGGAGTTTATGCATGCGCAACGCGTTTCGGCCGTCATAGAAAGCGATGACCCGCGCTATGACAAAAAGCTGCTCAACAAGCGGACCGCCGATTTCATTATGGCGCAGCTGTTCATTAACGGGTTTTTCCATGCAGATCCCCATCCTGGAAACTTTCTCGTTCTAGATGGAAACATTATTTGTTTTATCGATTTTGGCATGGTGTATTCGCTTAGGCCACATGAACAGGATAACCTGAATCTCATGATGGCTGGGCTTTCGCGTTTCGACTCAACACTGGTTGCCCGCTCGCTGCTTAAACTTGGGCGGGCGGATGCTCAAGTAGACACCGCCGTGTTCCAGTCGGCGGTGCATGACTATATCGAGTTGTATCTTGACCGACCAATAGAATATGTCGACCTTCCCGCAGCACTCATGGAGTTGTTGCAGATGGTTGTCGCCTATGGTGTGCGGCTTCCGCCGCGCCTGGTATACGTGGCAAAGGTGCTTGGGAGCCTCCAGACAATCGGCAGGGGCCTTGATCCGGAGTTCAATCTGTTGCAGTACCTGCGTGAGTTCTCCCCTCGAATCTGGGCAAATCAGTTTGGGTCAAAACGGGCTGCAAACCGCATAATTGATTCCGGCATGGCCTGGGGTGACGCACTCCTTGATGCGCCGGATCTAATCCAAAACGCGCGCCGGTTTTTTCGTGACCGTCGACTACGGCTCGATATGCCGCAAGCAGACACTCTCTCGGAAACCGTGGACCGCATTGGATTCCGCCTCTCCTTTGGCATGGTGCTCTCAGCACTCCTTATTGCTTCGGCGCTCATGGTGCACGCCGATATCGAACCCAAAATTCAGGGTGTGCCGTTATTTGGCATTGTCGGATTTGGCGTTGGTGGCGTAATGGGCGTGGGGTTCCTCTTTGTCGGAGTGTATAGCTTCTTTAAACATTGGCAAAAGCGCCGACGCCCGTAACCTATGTTACCGACTACATCCTCCTTGTCCCAGTAGAGTAATCTACAGGAGGACAACTTATGCAACAAGATAACAATATGTACTGTCGTCAGTGTCAAGAGACGGCAAAAAACGAAGCCTGCTCGGTGGGACGTTGCCGCCATGCTGGCTTAATCCCGCTCGTGAGCATCCGCTGGACATCCTAAACAGGATTTCGGCGGATGCTCTATGCTTATACGCGATCTTCGGTTACAATACAATCAAGTTTTACCTATTGATCCCTCTTGTTTGGAGTAGTTTACCATGAAAGATCGACGCAAACGCAGTTCAGTATACACAATGTTTAGCACCCTTCTTCAGTATCCAGACCGGCCAACCCATAAAGAAGTTCTTGAGCGGAAGCCAAGCGAAATCTGGAGTCAGCTGGCCGATACGCACAAGAATGGAACTCAGCTTCCGGCAATACCTACGAGTTGGGACAGTGACAGTTTTATGAGCTATGAAGAGTGGCTCGATGTGTATAAGAAAGCGATGCCACCGGTACGCGCTCCCCTACAAGCCATCGAGTCGGTCCATAAAATTTGGTCCTCGGATCCTAGCTGCGAAATGCCCTTTAAGAATCAGAAGGGCCTACTGCACGGTGACGCCGCGCAGCACCTACTCGCGGTGTACCATGAGATTGGTTTTGAGGTGCCGACGTCTTTTGCCGATAGTCCGGATCACTTGGTGCTAGAGCTTGAGTTCATGGGTCTACTTGCCGAGGAGGCCGATGTTGCCACCCAGCTGACCTTTCTTGAACAGCACCTTGACTGGGTGCCTTCACTCATTGTTGATGCAGAAGCAAAAAAGACTCCCGAGCTGTACATTGATCTTCTGCGCTGGATAGAGAGTTTTCTTGAGCTGGAGCGGGCTAAACTTACAGTTAAGGCGTAATTGGTCGATAGCGTCCCACATGTAGTATCTTTCCCACGTGAAAACGCATACAGCTCAGCTAACAGTTGTTTTCCTGGCCGCTATACTCCTTGGTGTCGGCGGTAGCGTTGTTGCACGGCTGTGGGGTACAGAGTTCGAAAACCCGGTGCGACCCGGCTCCGCGGAACCCCTGCCATTAGACGCCGTTGCAGCAGAGTATCCGGGAGCCGGTGCTCCAGGTGAACTTGAGGTGCAAGCAATTGCGCAAGCTTACCCGGACATAGTAAGTAAGGTCGCTTACCTTGAGGGCGACTGGGCCGTTCAAATTAACGGCACCTGGTTTTTCTTTGCCGAGGGACGCATGCTGCCGGAGTCCGAGCGTGAAAACTTCCGCAACTTTACTTCAATTCGCTTCTATAACTACACGCCTGGGCCTTTTAAAGCTCGAGTTATAACTGAAGAGATGGCCGAGCGTTTGCGGAGCAGGTCGGCACGCTCCGAGCCGCCGCCACCGCGGCACAATGCCTTCTTGGATTCCTTGTACCAAATAACTACTCGTCGTGATGCCGAGCGGCAGATTGGGCCCCATCGTTTTCTAGGACGATCTGCACAAGTACATCACATGATTGTAGGGCCGCTCCAGCGGGTGGAGCAGGATCTTGTTGCCTTGTCCGCTCGCGACGTGGAGGTCCGGGACTTCATCACAGGCCTTCATCAAATAAGCGGGTTTCTGTGGCGCAATATAGCAGGCACGCAATCCCGGAGTTATCATGGATACGGCGTTGCCGTTGACCTCATTCCGCGCTCTTATGAACGCAGATGGGGATATTGGCGCTGGGCCATGAACGGTGGTGTTGAAGAGTGGTGGAACATTCCTGCTGAACAGCGCTGGTCGGTCCCTGATGCCGTACTAGAGGTTTTTGAACGTCACGGTTTCGTATGGGGTGGGAAGTGGCTGTCCTTTGATCCTATACACTTTGAGTATAGACCCGAGGTGCTTCTGCTCAGCGAGCTTCGGGCAGGGTACGACGACTAGTTCGTGAAATAGATCATGAAGCAGGCCGTGAAAAACAACTATGTCGTAAGATTATGTCGTAAAATAAGAGAAACCGGTTACATATCCATGTCTCTGGGATGCACGGATAACCCTTTCACGGGCAATGTCCCGACAAATGTTCACGGTCGCAGGCTTCTTTGGTGCGGCTGCGGCGCCGTGTGCAGGGGATTCAGTTCCGGTTTGAATCAGCGTGCATCTGCGGTTTCCGTGATCCTCGGCATTGAGTGCCATTACGGCCTCCATGGTAGTGCCTGAACCACCGTAACAATCAAGAATGCTATGGTTCTTGTTTGCATTGTCACATGGGCGGCCAATCTGCAGTAGGTACCGCATGAGCGCAAGCGGTTTAGGCTGACTAAAGACCCGCCGACCATCAAAGAGTTCACCGAGCTCTGCCGTACCATCCTTGCTGTAGCCGGTGAGGTGCTGAGCAGGAAAGGTTGAAGGCGGTTCCCCTGCGGCGACTCGGTGCAAGTAGCGCTTTACGCGTGGCTCACCGCGACTCCATGTTATCTCACCCGCCTCTTCAAGACGCTGCAGTTCGCGCTGCGAGTAGCGTGGAAAGCTCCCGTCCGGTGCTTGCCATTCTCGGCCGTCGGAAAAGCGATAAATATAGGGAGTGGCATGATTGCGCGCGTAGAGTTGATCTAGACGGTAAGGCCCTTTCCCATCCTTGTCGTCGTACGGATAGTTGTGGCCCTTCTCGCTTGGTACCCGTAGATACGTGCTCCGGTCTTCACTTACGACCAGCGATGCAAGACACTTGGCGTAGCAGATAACGTGTTCGGTGTTTCGACTAAAGTCTTTGCTGCTATTGCGCACAGTGTGGAGCGAACGAATGCTCATGATCGCAATTCGATTCTCAGCGCCAAATATCTCACTCATCAACACTGCCAAGAACTCTAACTCCCGTTCAGAAATACTAACCAAAATCATGCCGGTTTCCGTGAGCAGTTGGCGGGCCAGGATGAGCCTTGGTGCGAGTTGTAACAACCAACGGCCTCGCCGGCTCTGAGGTACGGCCTCCACGGTGCCCACAGCTGGCCCGGCGGTAGCGGCCTCCACGGCGGCGGCAGCTGGCCCGGCGGTAGCGGCCTCCATGGCAGAAGGGTTCCGGCCTGCTCCTTTTCCGGTGTCGTCGTAGACCCAGGAGCCGCGCACCGAGTTTCCGCTGTTGTACGGAGGGTCAAGATAAATGCGGTCGAAGCTCGCCGGTTCCTTAGCTGCAAGGCTGGCCATGACCGGTAGATTGTCACCTTCAATAATGCGGTGCTCAGCCGTTCCGGCATGAGTCCCGCCCCCGTAGCTGTAAAACAGCTCTTTAACCGGACGTAACGCTGCCGGAGACACCTCTGTGTGCATTCGGAAGGCAATTTCTTTGCCCGGAAACTCAATACTACACACCACTATGCACCGGATGTGTGGTCGACCGTCATCGCGACCGTTGTAACGACGCACCAAGGAAAAAATAGAGCCCAGGGTGCTCCTGCGAGGTCTGTACGGATAAGGAAACCTCCTGTGCCATGACAGATAGTTCTCGAATACTGGGTAAGGTGTCCTGCGCCACCGGACTGTCACCCATTCCCGCATGTAGTCCGTTAATTTCTTCCGAGGAACCAAGATGAATAATTGCAAGCTTCCCATCTGGCCGCAAAGCCTTGGCAGCAACCTGAAGAAACAACTTCTGGTTCGCAAAGTGAGGGAAGCTGGCATAGCAAATAATTCGGTCAATTCCTTCCGGCGCGATTTCCTCAATAAGTTTCTCAACGGAACCGGCATGCCAGCTGAAACGGTGATCATGCGAGAACTTTGCCTCGGCGAGTGAGATCATCTTAGGAGAGACATCAATCCCAAACACCCGGCCTCTCGAACCGATGCGTGGTGCAAGATACTTGTAGAGAACTCCGGTCCCACAGCCAGCATCCACAACAACTGATCCCTCGTGTATACCAACATGATCAATGATTTCGGCTAGCTGTTGTTCCTGAGTTGGGCTCAGCTTGGTTTTGCTGTCCCATTCCTCTGCCATGGTATCAAAAAACTCAACACGCTGAGCGTCCGGGTTTGGTGTAGGTACAGCCTGTTGCGACCCTGCGCGCTGTCCGGTCATACGCGTCTTTTTCCTACCAAGAATTCTTTGTAAAAACCCCATTCTTCGTCCTCCCTCAATGTCCGACTGCTCATTCCGGTGTCAATCGACGACAACCGGCGGCAACCGGTCGATACACGGGCGTGGCGATTACTCCGCCGCGCGGGGGTAGGAGTACTCCAGACCGTCAGGGCCACGAAAGACATACGCAGATGGGTCCAGCCTCAGGAGAGCAGACTCAATAGGTACCTTCCCTCCACC
>CAZQIK010000091.1:0-6552 GCA_964593085.1 uncultured Spirochaeta sp. | reverse complement strand
CAGCTACTTGACTGTCGTGGGCTCCACCCAAGTCCAGCGCCTCACTCAGCTCGGTGGCCACGCTCCACTTGCCGGGTAAGTTGTAGACCACCACAGAGATGATTGGCGGCGGTAGCCCGCCCCCTTCTTCACGCCGCTCCCGCGCCAGGTAAGCCAGTGCCACTGCGTTGTAGCGCATGAGCTGGTAGATGGTCCCGGGTTCATTGCGTGCCTTGTGCTCAAAGAGTAGGTGCACCGCAAGCTCACGCCCGGAACCAGTTCGTAACGTCACCAAGGGTCTTGGCAGCTGGAACGGAGCAACTCCTTTTCCGTTTGTTCAAGGTACAGATTGTTGTGGTGAAGTCGTTGGCAGGGGCGAAGGTACCAACAGGCCGGACATTGGGAAGGGTGAAATACGCCCCCTGGTTGCAAAAACCTTCGCGCTCAAAGACATAGCGACTGCACAAAAGGAGTTTCTCAAGAAGACACATTTTGGGAACTTTGTACTGGTACCGCCACACTCCTTGCTGAGATGATCGGAGGCGATACCCCGGTGGCTTGACAGTAGAGACTGAAAAACGGAGCATATTCGGATCGGAGGTGTTATGAACCTACACTCAGATATCCGCTCGATTTCCTATGTTAAATCCAACGCAGCCGAAATGCTGCGCCAAGTGAATGATTCGCACAGTCCAATCGTGATCACCCAAAACGGCGAAGCAAAAGCCGTTCTACTGGACACGGTCTCATATCAAGAAATGAAAGACGCCCTTGGCTTTCTGAAACTCATCTCGCAAAGTGAAAACGATGCCGGAAACGGTGATCTTATTTCCCACAATGCAACGATTGCGGCGGCTCGCAATAGGCTCCGGAACTACCGGGAACGAGCATAACTGGACTCATGCCGCACATTGTATGGTCGTCGAACGCGTCAGCGGATTTTGAAGATATCCTTGCGTGGGTTCTGGATAACCATTCCGCCGGTCATGCTGAATCGTTCGTGGACTCTATAGACGCCGAAATGCGCCAACTGGAGGAACAGTCGAGGTCGAACAGATTCTCGTTTTGGCGGTGATCGAAGGGAGGTGCGGACTTGGACTTGCCCTCAGCTTTGGCGTGCTGCGCCGCATCAATTGCGGCCGTGTTTATGAGCACGTTGTCTGGACTTTCAGAGGGTGGGGCTCAATGATACCTCTCAATACGGTGAGTTCTTGATGAGCGACAGCCGGTAGTTCCGTCAGTAAAATTTACCACGGGCTGAAACCGGCCAGACCACTTCGACTTTACCGCCTCGTACACCGACATACCAGTCGTGAATATTGCACGTCGGATCACAGTGTCCAGGAACAAGTTTCAGCTTCTCATTTATCGCAAGCTTGCCGAGCGGGTCATCGATTTCGCCATGCTCATCGGAGCACTTCACGTACGTAACGTCGTCCCGTCCGTAAATAATGGGGAGCCCTGAGTCGATCGACTGCGCTTTGAGTCCTGCGTCACAAATAGCTTTGCACGGATCCGCGTGACTCATTACCGAAGTCAGGATAAACAGTGCATTCTCCCACTGTGCCTGGTCGATACGATTACCGCTTTCATCGAGGATACGGCCATAGTCAGCATCCATAAACGCATAGGAACCGCATTGAAGCTCATTGTACATGCCGGAGAAAGTCTCAAACATGTACGAACCGGTACCACCACCACTCACGAGTTCGCATGGAATACCAACGGTCTTGAGCGCGTCAACGGCATCTTTCACTTTCGCGATTGCCGCATCTGCCTGGAGCTTACGGTCGGTGTATTGCGGAATGTGCTGCATCGGGCCATGGTAGGCCTGAATACCGGCGAATTTGAGCTTCGGCGCCGCGTTAATCGCATGTGCAATGGGGACAACGTGCGACGTCTCTGTTACACCACAGCGGTGAGCACCGCAATCGATCTCCACCAGTACTTCAAGCACGGTATTGTGACGCTGTGCGGCATCAGATAGGGCGCTCACGTTGGTTAGATCATCAACACACACGAGGACACGAGCCCCGTAGGTAGGCAGCTGCGCCAACCTGTCGATTTTTGCCATGTCGCGCACTTCGTTTGATACCATGATGTCGGAAATCCCACCACGAGCAAATACCTCGGCTTCGCTCACTTTCTGGCAACAGATGCCAACCGCGCCACCCAGCTCGATCTGCAGCCGTGCTACATCTACGGACTTGTGCATCTTTCCGTGGGCCCGATGGCGCAAGCCATGGTGACGGGCGTACACGCCCATCTTCTTCACGTTCCGCTCGAGCGCATCCAGATCAAGCACGAGACATGGAGTCTGAACATCATCTGCATCCATTCCGGGACGTGCCGGGATATCGTACCCAATCTCAGACTGATCAATGTTGATCTGTCCTTTCACTACAGTATCTGCTCCAAGAACTGTTTAGTACGTGGTGACTTTGGGTTTTCAAACAACCCTTGCGGGGTGTTGTCCTCGACAATATTACCGCTTTCAAACAGCAAGATACGATCAGCTACACGCCGCGCAAATCCCATTTCGTGAGTAACGCACAGCATCGTCATCCCGGATTCAGCCAAATCAATCATAACGTTAAGCACTTCTTTTATCATTTCCGGGTCCAAAGCAGAGGTAGCTTCATCGAAAAGCATAATTTTAGGCTTCATGGCCAACGCTCGGGCAATTGCGACCCGTTGCTGCTGACCGCCGGAGAGTTGCCCGGGATATTTGTAGGCCTGTTCCGGAATACCTACCTTTTCCAGCAACTCGACCGCCAACTTTTCCGCTTCTTTTTTTGGGGTTCGTCGGACGCGAACCGGCGCTAACGTAATATTCTGCATAACCGACAGGTGGGGAAACAGGTTAAACTGCTGAAATACGATACCCACTTCCGCTCGAATGCTTTCGAGATTCCGAAGTTTTTCGTTCAGCTCTATTCCGTCCACCGTAATTGTGCCGTGATCGTGCGGTTCTAACCGGTTGATCGTACGGAGAAACGTTGATTTCCCCGAGCCAGAGGGGCCAATAATTACCACGACTTCTTGCTCCCGTACGGTAGTGAAAATTCCCTTGAGCGCGTCGAACTCCCCGAAGCGCTTCCATACATTGTGGGCAACAATTATTTCTTTTGCATCCTTGGTCACTGCCATGTTAGCTGTTCCTTTATTCGTCTGTTTTGGTCTTGCGGATAGTAAATACCTCTACTGGGCCATGGAGCGCTCAATGTGAGTACCAAGTCGTGAGAGCGCGAACGACACGATCCAATAGAAGAGCGCGATAATGAGATAGATTTCAAGCAAATACTGGCCGTTCGACGGATCCCCCTCTAGAATGGCACTAGAGACTTCCAAAGTGTTGATTAAGCTTAACGCGATCAGTAGTGACGTATCCTTCCATAGCGAAATAAACCGACCGATAAGCGCCGGTACAACCGCCTTAATTGCCTGCGGAAGGATAACGAACACGTACACGGAAAACGGGCGCAGCCCGAGAGACTGCGACGCCTCGTACTGCCCCTTTGGAATCGACTGAAGTCCACCACGAATAACTTCCGAGAGATAGGCCGCCCCAAAAAAACCAAATACAAGCATACCGCGATGGACTTTATTTGTTTCGAAGAAGAACTCATTCCACAAGAAGAGAGACAAAATTAACCACACTACCAACGGGCCAGCGCGAACAATCTCTATGTAAGCGGTTGAGGAGATCCTGATAACCGGTAAAGGTGAGCTCCGTCCAAGCGCAAGCAAGACACCAACCGGAAACGAAATGACGGCCCCAACAGAGAATACCATTATATCTAAAAAGATACCGTTCCATCTGTTTGGTGAGATAACCCGTTGCAAAATAACTGCAAGGAGGATAGGAGCAAGCCACGACGCCCCCAACGCGATGTGCAGCCGGGTAACATGTCTATAGGGTGTTAGCACACGGCGCCCGCCGACCGCGGTCGCCACGGCTACCGCAACAAGCCCAAGAGTAAGCAACCAGGCAGTACCAAAAGGCACCGCCAATCCTAAACTGAACGCGTTAAGCCACCGGGGAATAGGCTCGAGCCCCAGAACCAACAACAAGATCGATATAACTCCAACTCCGCGCAAGTAGCCGTTTAGAGATTTTGCCCACATCCCGAAACTAAGACCCACGATGCAGGCCAAGAAGTACAGCGGGAGCCATACGCGCCATTCTTCACCCATCGGGTACGTGCCAAGATAGAAGAGCCGAAGATTCTGAGTTACGATTTGCCAGCGTCCTTGCACGAATACAAATTTTAACACGGTCCAGAAAAGGACGAGGACGGGAATTGTAACAACGATCGTTGTAAGAGATGTTTTGAAATCTCCAAAGAGTCTCGCGCGATAATGCATAAGCGTCTTTTTTTTGAACATCAGGTGACCACCTTCACCATTTTGTTGAGGGCGTTCATCGTCACCGAGATGAGCAGATTAATCACCACGTACACGAGAAACACTCCAACGAAGATCTCAATGAGATTTCCCCGATTGTTAGCGGTTTGTAGCGCAATAAACACTATTTCTGAATACGTTATCAAATGGGCAAGGCTGGAATCCTTGTTAGCGTTTTGGAATTCATTATTTAGGGACGGAATCATAATACGGAGCGCTTGTGGCAAGATAACCAAGGCAAAACGCCCGTATGGGTTGAGCCCGAGTGAAGCAGCGGCTTCCGTTTGTTGTTTTGGAATTGCAAGGATCGAACCGCGAACGATCTCCGCGATAAAGGCGCCAAAATACACCGTCAGAGACAGGAGGGCGGACACGTAGCCCGCACTCAGTATAAAACCGCCTTTGAAGCTCGGGAAAAAACCCGAGGTGTCGATGATCGGCAACGATAGCGTCGCTGGGCGCCCAAGCACCGCGTAGGACAGCGGAATACCCATCACCCACACACCGAACGCGATGAGTGCAGCGTATGTGCGCTTTCCAGTCTCAGTTTCCCGGCGTAGGAGTGCGGCCCGGACAAACAACGCACCAACCGTAATCACTAACGTCGATACAAGCCATATTCCACCATTTAGACCAAGCACTATTCGTGGCACCGCAAAACCTCGGTTAGAGAAGTAGATCAATCCGGGTATACCAACCGCGTCTGTGACGCCCGGCAGGCCTGCAAACACCACGAACGTAAAGAGGAACATGAGAACAAGAAGTGGGATATTACGCGCCACCTCAACGTACAAATGTGCAACTCCAGCCAACAAGGGGTTGTTCGATAAACGTGCAACTCCAACGAGCAAGCCGAGTGCAAACGAGAACACAATTCCGCCAAACACCAACAGGAGGGTGTTTGCGACGCCCTTCAAGGCCGCAAGCCACACCACATCAGAAGAATTGATTTTCACGAAACCGCCGCTAATGTCAGAAGCAAAGGGAAGCCTTAAGAAATCGTATCGGAAATCTTGTTCGGCGAAAAACCAAATGATATAGCCGAGAAAGGCCATTACCGCTAAGCCACTCACGATGCTAATCATGCGATAACGAATCTGTTTTTGATGCATTACGTTATTCACCCTACAAACGGGATGGAGCCGCCGTTACTCAGCTCCATCCCTGTGGCTATAGATTGATCGGCCCGAATTTGCTTGGCCGTCTTGGTATTGTACGTCAGCGCATTGGTGAGGCGTAAATCAGTCCACCATCGACATACGACGCGTTAAGCGATCCTGCACGAGTTAAACCAACTCTTTCGAGCGTCGCTTCGTAGACTTCGCCGTAGTTCCCGACTTGCGAGATAACATCCTGCATAAACGTGATCGGTATCTTGCCCCGTCCAATACCCATGTCACTTGGCGCTCCACCGTCAAATCCAACACCCAGCAACCGGGCGACGGTGTTATTCGGTGGGTCGGCGGCAAGTTCTTCGACGTTCGCGCTCGTTACCCCTTCCTCTTCGGCAATGATCATGCCGAATACTACCCACTGAACAACTTCATGAAACTCTGCGTCGTTGTCACGAGTTACTGGACCCAGTGGTTCCTTGGAAAGGGTCTCCGGAAGAACAATGGCTTGGTAGTCCTCTTGAGCTAGGGCAAACTGATGACCCCCGAGCTGGCTCTTGTCCGACGCCCACGCGTCGACCACTCCGTCAATAAATGCCTGCCGAAGCGGTGCGTTCTCGGGATAGGTTTGTTGATTAAACGATATACCGTTCTCCGCAGCAAAGTCGGATACCGCGCCCTGGGTTGAGGTACCATCCAGAATACCAATGGTCGCACCATCCAATTGGAGCGCACTGGTAATTCCGTTTGCTTCGGCAAACTCCTGATTAATCATGATACCGGCACCATCGTAGAACGTCGTCGTCACGAAATCTGCCTCAAGATCCGCGTCACGACTGGCCGTCCACGTGGTGGTACGGATGAGTACATCAATCTCACCTGACCCGAGAAGCTCGAACCGGTTGGATCCTGTTGCTTCAACGAAGTCGACCGCGTCCGCATCGCCGAGAATCGCGGCGGCCACTGCACGACTGAAATCGACGTCGTTACCTGAACGCGATCCGTCCGCATTTACTACACCAAATCCTGGAGTATCAACCTTCACCCCAGCAAC
>CAZQIK010000090.1:0-6570 GCA_964593085.1 uncultured Spirochaeta sp. | reverse complement strand
AGGCTCCGGGCACGCTTATTACTCATGAAGCACGCGGAGAAGATCGCAGCGTAGATACCATTACCGGAATAGCTTCGATTGGTGATGTTGCTCTCATTAATGTTGAGGGTGGCGGCATGGTCGGGATACCCGGAATTGCATCACGGGTGTTCTCGGCGCTGGGTTCGGCAGGAGTTAACATCATTATGATATCCCAAGCTTCTTCAGAGCACAGTATCTGTGTTGTCTGTCGGAGGCACCATGCTGAGCCAGCTATAAAGGCGCTTGAACGAGAGCTTGCGCATGAGCTTGAGTCTCGACGCATTGGACAGCTTGAGCTCATTCCAAACCTTGAGATTGTTGCGGTCATTGGAGCTTGCATGCGGGGTACTCCGGGCATTGCTGGCAGAATTTTCAGCGCCTTGGGAAAGTCCAAGGTGAACATACTCGCCATCGCGCAGGGCTCATCCGAGATGAATATCTCCTTTGTGGTAGAAATGTCGGCGCGGAAGCAGGTGCTGAATGTGGTGCATTCGGCCTTTTTTACTCGCTCCTCCGACGGAACAGTTCATGGAACTGCTGTGGCGGAGGTGGAAGCGTGAGTAGATATGTGAGCACGCGCGACTCCTCCATTTCGGCAGAGTTCCGCAGTGTAGTTTTCCGGGGCTTGGCGCCGGACGGCGGACTGTATATACCGACCGAAACGCCGAGCCTTGCAGAGCTCCTAAAATCCTGTGACTCCGACATCTCCTTTGTTGATCTGAGTGAACAAGTGCTGCCGCTTCTTTTTCCAGATGAGCTAAATGAGCTTGCTGCCAGGAACATTGCTCGGAGCGCGTTTCCTTTTGCTCCGGAGATCCATGCTTTGCATGATGGTCTTTCTATCCTGGAGCTGTATCATGGGCCTTCATGTGCCTTTAAAGATTTTGGCGCCTCGTTCCTGGCTCACATGATGGAGCATTATTTGGACCGGGGAGGAGAGAAGGCGGTGATCCTCACTGCCACCAGCGGTGACACCGGGAGTGCCGTGGCACGAGCCTTTCACGGCCGTGAGAATCTGGAAGTAGTTATCCTGTATCCCTCCGGGCGTGTGAGTCGGCTGCAGGAGCAGCAACTCACTACGCTCGGGGGCAATGTGTGCGCACTTGAGGTTCAGGGTTCTTTTGATGACTGCCAAGCCATGGTGAAAGAGGCTTTTCAAAATGAGCAAGCTCGGGAGCGGTTTTCGCTCACATCGGCTAACTCAATTAACTTAGGACGACTGCTGCCCCAGGCGCTGTACTACCTCTATGCTGCCGTTCGCGTGCGATCGCTTACACCTGAGCCTGTCTTTGCCGTGCCCAGTGGAAATTTTGGCAATCTGTGCGCCGGTGTGCTGGCATGGCGCTGGGGTATGCCAGCACACCGGTTCGTCGCCGCAACGAATGCAAATGATGTTGTGCCTGAATATTTGCTGAGCGGCGTATATCGGCCCCGGCCTTCGGTACAGACGCTTTCCAACGCAATGGATGTAGGAAACCCCAGTAACTTCGAACGCTTAGCGTCGATCTTTGCCTCACTAGAGCTGCCGATGACCGCTATGCTGGAATCGGAAGTTATAGATGACGAGAGTACTCTGTCCGAGATTCGGCGAGTCCACGACTCTTACAACTACCTCGTGTGTCCACATACCGCTACCGGCACGCTTGCTGCCGAGCGGTATCTTACACGGAACTCAGACGCACACGTTGTCGCGCTTGCAACTGCTCATCCGGCAAAGTTTGTGGAAACAGTTGAGCGGGCGGTAGGTACCGCTCCGGAGATACCGGAGCGGCTTGCCGAGTCTTTACGGCTTCCTAAACAGGCAACGAAGGTTGAGCCGGACTCCGCAGGTCTGCTGCAATTCCTCGCAGATCGTTATGGCGATAGCTTCCGACGCTCTCGGGTGTGAGTGCCTTTCGCTGCAACTACTCAACATAGAGGCGGAGCAGCTTTTTCCCTTCGGCGTCGCGGAAAGGATTTGCATTGTTCTTTAAGAAGCTTCGATATGTGCGACATGCCTTGTAGTAACCCTCCGGCCCACGCCAGGTCGACGAAAGATCACAACGGTAGAGTTCCAGTAACAGCGGGAACAGTGGATTCGACATTATGGGGCCGCTACGGTGTACCGGCATGCGTGGGATCGCGCCGGGAAACATATGATAGCGAATGAGAAAGTGAACATCCTGTACAACGGACTCCCTATAACCAAGGTGCCTGAGAAAGCGGGTTGCTGCCTTAGCACCAATTTCCGCATGGCTTTCGAACTCATTCTCCTCACTGCGGCTTGAAAGCGGTTTGCCGATATCATGAAGCAGTATGGCAAGCGACAGACGGAGGTCAGTGGTTTTTCGGTAGCGAAGGGCCTCGAGCGTATGGCGCCAAACGTTCCCCTCGGGATGGTGTTCTTTACTGTGTTCGGTCAGATCCATGGCCGGGAGTCCCTGCCAGAAAATTCCTATAAAACCAGTCTCCAGAAGGAAGTCGAGGGCTTTTTGTGGATGTCGCCCGGTGAGGATATCGCCAAGAAGCAACCGTTGTTCCTCAACCGGCAGCCCGTCCTGTGGACAATGAGCAGCAGCATTGGAGCCGGGATCAAAGCCATACCGCGAAATGAGCACCGCTGTAGAGCACAGATCCCCGGGGCTTTCGAGCTTGCGCTTGCGCAGTGAGTGATAGACGCCCTGTTTGTCCAGATATCGATCACCAACCGGGTCATAGAGAAAGGAAAAGATCTTCGGGTTTTCCTGTGGAAAAATACCGTGTTCTTCTAAACACCGAATATAGACCCGTGGAGATATCTGGTTGTGGACGATTGGTGCAGAATATTCCGGCTTTCCTACCGCCATATCCCACCCATTAATGCCGGGAAAATCCGGGTTGTCGACGATACGCACCAGCTCGACGAGGTCTGCCCGGGCGTACAGATAACGGTGGTAGGGATTTGAGACATGGAAATACGCATCGAGTCCCGATGTGCCTGCGCGGTAGTACTCAATACCGGCGGACTGGAGCTGCTCCTCAACCACATCCGCTCCTGGGGTGCTCACCGGGTATTGAGCCTATTTTCGATCTGCTCACGTTCCTTGTCGATCTCCAAACGGAACTGCTGAAGTATCTGTTCGTCTTCAGGAGCCGCGTGGGTGCGCTCATAGTCCGGGATAATTCTCTTCCCGCGTTCCATATCCTTGCGGCGCGAGGCTGCTACCCGCTCCGGAAAAGTACCAAGAAGCTCTGAGTAGCGCAGGAGCAGTTGCTGCTGCTCTTGTGATGACGGCGTCTCTTCAACAATCTCTGCTTGGGCTTCTGCTCGGGCCTTTGCCCGGGTCAGTTCACGGCCTGCTACAATAACTAAATAATCTTCATAGGCGGCAATTGCAGGAGATAGATCGTCTTTACGCATGTAGTTCTTTCCAAGTGCTGCAAGATCTTTGGGGAGGTAAAGGTCAGCCTCCGGTAGACTGCGAAGCCTTTCCAGAGCCAAGCGAACATACACTGCAATGTCCTGCCGAAAAGGACTGGGATCAAAACCGTCCCCGACAAAGGGCCCGGCCCGGTGTTTGAGTTTGTGCTCGGATCGAATAACCGCGTACATGTTGTCTCGCAACATCCACCCCGGGATGATTCGTGTGAGGCCCGCAGCTATACCCGCCGGGGGCGTGTCTTCCAGAATGAGCGAAAAGGGCAGTTCAAGACGTTGCGGCAAGGTGGTAACGCCAGATGCCACCACGGTATACGGGGCCCGGCGAAAATGGGCGGGGAACTTCACCACTGTGTCTAAACCAAAAAACATGCCTTCTCCAGGATGTATTTCTTGATCCGGCATACGTGAAGTATGATTAGACCCGACGTTAGCTCCGTATCCAATGTTTCCTCGTCCGTCCGGCCAGTATGCGGCTATCAGCAAAGAGCTATGATGCATTCCTACAAAAGGCCCAAGAAAACTCGCCGTAGCTTCCCCGGCCGCGACAACGGTGCCGCCTGCAATGAGGCAATCTCGTATGCGAGCGCCTTCCTGAGCACCCGAGCCACTGAGCAGTATCGAGGATCGTACCTGTGCCCCTGTGCTTACCGTCACCGACTCCTGGAGTATCACGCCTGATAGACCAGCACCGCCGCTTACGCGAGTACCGTTATTTGCAGCCGAGAGGAGCACCGACTCAGTAATGTACTCCGCGCCGTCAATCACGGTGGTTCCGGCCACAAAGCTATTGCGGAGCAGTCGGCAATGGCTTATGCATGAGCCGGGACCGATGAGACGGTACCCGTCGGCGGTTTGGGTCTGGCGCGCTGCAATGGCCTGTTCAATCTCTTGCAGGCAGTCGGGATCCGCAGGATTCTCCGCTATGAGCCGTGCCAGTTCAAGCGTCATCTCTGGGATGAACGGCAACGAGCGGCCGCCCGTTTCCAGCCCGGCCTCCACCAAGTTCATAGGGTTTAGCGCGTCGGCGGCATACAACTCCGGTGACTCCAAACGCAGTTCCGCTGCTGTCGCCACAAGTCGCGATGCGGAAATGCTACAGCCTTGGCCAATGTAGTAACCAACCAGCTCCGCGCAGTGATACAGCGCGACCCCGCAGTCTACCACACAGTTCTGTAAGGTTGAGTTGTAGATGCCGGGCGGGAACAACGCCTGCCCCGGGCCAGCAAGCGGGGCTTGCTCGGCGATGGGGCCCATGAGAACACACTGTCCAAAAAACTGTGAACCATGGACAAGGTCTGGGTCGAAAGATGGGCCCAGCAGCAACTGTCGCCAGTCTTCACAGCTGTTTCCATTTGCTTTGAGAACCGCAATCTGGTCCGTGCCCGCGGGCTCACAGCGCTGTATCAGCTCGCGACGTCGGGAACTCAGCCGCGCAACGTCCTTGACGAACCGGCTCATGTTGGAATTGCTGAGGATTGACGCGATGTTTTCGTGTGCGGCGATTTCGGAAGGCTTCATATCGTGAGCATGCCGCGCCCAGGGATGCTCGTCAAGTACGGGACACATCGTGCGCAGGAACCGCACCGTGCTTGCGAGCAGGAACCGCACCGTGCTCTACGAGGCTTGCCGAAAGCCCAGAGCAGGGATATGCTCGCTATATGAAGCTTGAAAGCATGATTGCTTACCAGTCGTCCGCTGGTGAGGCCGTAGCACGAGATGTAGTTACTTCGGCTGCGACTACCGTTTCACCGGAGCCCGCAGTGACACGCGAAACGTTTGAAACACATTGGATTCGTACACCGGATGATTTCCATGTTCACTTGCGCCAGGGGCCAGCTGTATCAGCATACACTCAGGATTTGGCTGCGGGCTTTGCGCGAGCCTTGGTCATGCCTAATACCTTGCCACCGATCTCTACAGCAAGCGATCTTGAACAGTATCGTACCCAGATAGTTGCGGGGCTTGGTGCCGACACCCCCAGGTTTCACCCCCTTATGAGCTTCAAACTTGCACCACGTCATGATGCAGAGGCGGTCTCCGCACTTGCTGCTTGTGGTGTGATGGCCGGTAAGCTGTATCCAGCCGGTGTTACGACTAATTCGGATGACGGTGTTACTTCCATTGAGTCAATATTTCCAGCTCTTGAGGCGATGCAGGAGCATGATATTGTTTTATGCATTCACGGTGAGGCCCCGGATGCCTTTTGTCTGGACCGTGAGACCGCCTTCCTCTCCCGGCTTGAGAACATAGTCACTCGGTTTCCACGACTACGAGTCGTGCTCGAGCACCTGTCTACTGCAGATGCCGTCCGTGCCGTCCGTGAGCTGCCGCCTCGTGTGGGAGCCACCATAACGGTACACCATCTCCTGCTGACACTGGACGACCTCATTGGCGGTGAGCTGCGGCCGCATCATTTTTGTAAGCCGGTGGTGAAAACTCCGGCAGATCGTGCGTTGCTGCAGGAGGCTGTGCTAAACGGTGAGCGCAAGTTCTTTTTCGGCTCGGATAGTGCGCCGCATACTCGTGAACACAAAGAGTGTGAATGCGGCTGTGCCGGGGTGTATACGGCTCCGGTATCGCTGCCTTTGTTGGCCGGGTTTTTTGAGGAGCACATGAGCGCCGCTATGGGTAGCGTTGGTCATGGTGGTGTCGGCCATGGTGGTGTCGGCCATGGTGGCGGTAACGGCAATGGTAACGGCAATGGCGGCGGTAACGACAATGGTAACACTGCAGCCGGGATCGACCCCGGGGTTCTTGACAGCGGAGGTGAAGCACATCGTCCGGCCTGGATAGAGGCGATGGAGGCTTTTGTTTCGCGTTACGGCGCCGAGTTCTATGGGCTGCCTTTGAATGCTGGTCATTTGAGACTTGAGCGCCAGCCATGGACAGTTCCCACAGAGTATCACGGAGTTGTTCCCTTTTACGCTGGAGAAGAACTCCAGTTTCGGGCGCTACGCGAAGACTAAAGGGCCGGAAAGGCTTGCTTGCTTTGTACTCAAGGAGCGCGTACACTTTCGTTGTCACGCCTTGTCGGCGTTGTTGACAAGGCTTTGCTACGAAATCCTATACAACTTATCAAAAGAACTTCAGCAAGGAGATGAACGATGATCCTAATCCCCTCTATCGACATACTGGGCGGAAAATGCGTA
>CAZQIK010000089.1:0-6645 GCA_964593085.1 uncultured Spirochaeta sp. | reverse complement strand
GGGTAAGTGCTGCCGGCGCTCATGATGTTATCCATGAGTATAGCGCGGGTCAGGCATCACGTAAATATCAGGGCAGGGACCCGCAGAGGCATGGCGGTCCCGGAGAGGCATAATGATACGTAAAGCAATTCATAGACTACTATTTGTGCTGGTGCTACTTGTCCCGTTGCAGTTGCTGCTGCAGGAAGGCGCCATTCTCTTTTCGCAACCATGGTCCATACGGTTCATGTTGCTCCTGCTTGGAGGCACTTTGGACCTGGTGTTCGTGGTCGACTTTGTCGTGCGTTTGTATCTATCTATGATTCGCCGCCGCGGTATTGAGTATCTTGGTCAGGGCCGCGGCTGGGCGGACTTTCTGAGTTCGGTGCCGGTCTTTATGTTTCTGAGTGGGCCTGTGCTGTTTGGAATTTTTGCTGGAGGTAGCGTCCCGTTTGGCTCCGGGGAGTTTGTGCATCCCTTGCTTACTGCGCGTTTGTTGCAGGCGCTCTATTTGTTGCGTCTCCTGCGTATCTGGAAGCTTTTTCCACCCGTTACGGTGCGGACATCGGACATGCGCATGCGTCATATCGGACGCCTTGTCGGTCTTTTTCTGTGCGCCACACTGGTGGCGGCTTTCGCATTGACGCTGTCAAATCTCCCACAGCACAGAATTCAACCGCACGCCGCATCGCTTACGGCTCCCTCCGAAATTGCCAGCAGCATTGCTCATGTAGCCCGTGCAGCTAGCGGCTCCGACGAGGACCGCTCAGCCTTTGTACGGAGCTCGGCGGTTGTGAGGCAGGTTGCGGACGCTAATGCGACCCTCTTGGTGCTCAGGCACTCCGGTCGAACATCGTACACTAAAATGAGCAATGAAGAGTATCGCGCGAATTTTGGGCCAGGGGACTACCTCTACGGGGTGTCCGGTGAGTATGCGGTGTTTGTTGATGTGCGTGGCTTTCACGCAAATAGCGCTGGCACCCGAGTTCAAGTTGTTTTGGTCGTGATCCTCGGTGTATTCTTAATCGGCGGCATTTACAGTAAACATTTTGCCTCTACTGTGCGTGATCCACTGCGAACTGTGCATAGGGGCCTTGCGGATCCGAGCTACACACTACCAGTACACATTCCCAGGAATTTTGTTCAGGATGAAGTGTTCCGGGTTGCCGAGAGATACAACACAGATATTCTCAAGGACAAAGACGGGGTATAGTTTTGATGGTAGTTTCAATGATACAGGTCATCATTGAGTTGCCGGGCGTCGAGAATATCAAGGAAAAGCGCCAAATCGTGAACTCAATGAAGGAGCGGCTGCAACGCAAGTTTAGAATAAGCGTGGCGGAAGTTGATCTGCAGAAAAGTCTGGGTTACTCACAAATTGGCGCGGCGCTGATCAGCAATTCACGCACCTACGGTGAGTCCGTTATGCAAAAGGTATTACTTTTCGTAGAGGATGAAACACCCGGACGCGTTCAGGACGTGCAGATACACTCGGAAACTTACTGACCCCGACACACTCGGGCGACCCTGGGCTCCCGCCACCCCGACACACCGCTCAGCTACCTGCTACGTTGCAAGCAAATACGAGTCTTTCACCTCATAATCCTGGGCATAGCGCATAGCGGTGTTTTTGTCCGACTCAGCCTTGAGGGTTACGGAAAAGAAGTGGTGAAACGGTTCAAAGCCGTCGGCCAGCACCTGCACCTCCAACTCAAAGCTGCGCTCGCAGCCAATCTCTTCGGCCGGAACCGGGCAGGGCCAGAAGGCGTAGGTGCCCGCTGTGTTGGAATTAATGAGGTACGGGTTTTGCCAGCGCGCGTCCATCATGGGAGCCGGTTCGTTGTTTATGAGTAAGCTTACATTCACCTCTTTGATAGGCTCAAAGGTAAGGCCGTTGAAAAGCCGTCCGTTTATTGTTGGAAAGTTATAATGAGGCCCATGTCCCGAGTCGGGTCGCGCGCTGTCATCGCCGTAATAGGAGCGTTGTATATCGGTTATGCGACGAAGAGCCTCCGAGGCTAAGCGCATAATATCCACCTCAAGTTGCACATTATTATGACACTGTTGCTCTACGTGAGCCACGCCACGGCTGGATGTCACGTACGTTGGAGGTATGCGGTTGAGTACATAACAGGCGGCATCCATTCTGCAGAGGCGGCTGGTGCAGTACTTGTGCACCGGTTCACGCTCCTCATCATCGCAAATCTCGTTGATGATTCGTAGAACCTCTTTCTCCATAACGTTATGGATCTCCATGTGACGCCTCCGACCCTTCAGGAATTTCGAGCAGTGTCTTGATCGCCTCAATAGCCTCGCGGAAATCTCGCAAAGTTTCCTTTAGCGAGAAGTAACTAAGCCCGGCATAGTAGATCTTGGAAAAAATAGAAAATGATATCTCAGAACGGCCTGCTTGTAGATTGCTATAGCACCCAAACTCGTAACAAACTTGCATAATATCTTCAATTCGCTCGCGCAAGAACTCGCCCATCTCAGGCGCAAAAGAAAAGGTAAAGGCGAACTCAAGGAACTTGCTGTCGCGATCAATAAACACCCCACCCTGAAACCCGGAGTCGTTCTCAAATCCGGCTGAGTAGCTGTCGTCCATGAACTCGCCTTCTTCGACCTCGTAGCCGAGTTCTTTGAGCAAGATCGTAGTGCGGCGAATACGCTCCCGCATAAGCTTGGAATATTTCATTCGATCCTCTAAGTTGCGCGTGGTAGGGGATAGTGTAATACATCTTATCCCCGTCCATCAATCTGCGGCGCTGTCTTTTATCATGTGGTGCAGCTGCTGTAGATCCTCCGGTCGGAGTTCGTTCTGTACCAGTGGATCGACAAAAACTCGAACAAGGCGTAAGTTAGCCGTGAACGCCTGCACAACCGCCGGAGTGAATACGCTGCCAGCATCGAGATAGTCTCGTATAACGCCTTTGTCCGAGATCGGAAAGGCCACTTCAAAGTTCACCGCCTCCGGCAGGTCTATGATCAAGGAGCAGCCATCTTGTGGCCGCCCGGTTGCGACCGATAGATACGTGCTACACCGGTCTTCGAGTAGCCGCCGGGTATCCAGATCAAGCAGATGGCTAAAGCCCGCCGCTTCGTGCTCAGAGTAAGGTAACTCAAGAGCCGCCTTGTAGGTGCGACCACGGTCCACCAGCTCAATGAGCTCAAAGGCCGGATGCCGGGCGGCTTTGAACTGGGCAGTAAAGGACTCGTCGTCAAGGCCATAGAGGTCGTCGGGGATAATTGCTCCAGCCGAAAGCGCAGAGTGAAGCGCTTTTTTGATCATAGCGGTAGCAGCACGTACCGACTTGTGCCAGTAGACCGCCCGATACATAAGATACTTTGAAAACAAGATGTTCTCGACCGCAGAAATGCCGTCGCGTTCAAGCGCAATACCCTCGTAACCATTGGGCCGCACTCTATCAAGGACGAAATCTATATCCTGTACTCCGTAGGGCACTCCGCAGTAGTAAGCGTCCCGGTTAAGATAGTCAAGCTTGTCTGGGTCTAGTGTGCCGCTCAGTAAACGTCGAAAGAGTCGCAGCTCGTCCAAACTCTGGTCGGAAGCCCCTTCGTCAACAATTGCAGCAACCATCTCCGGGTCAACGCCGACCGCCTCACGAAGGAGATGTGCAAGTTCGCCCTGACAGAGTAAACGTGCGGTAAGCTGTTCGTGTTCCAGCAGTGGGAGCTCTTTCAGGCTGTGAGTGAAGGGAAAATGACCTAAATCATGCAGCAGAGCTGCAGCTAGATAGGCCTTGACGCCTTCAAGACTCAGCGCTGGTGCGTTAGGAAAGCCAACAAGCCTTCGAATGAGCCGCCTGGCAAGGAAGAAAACGCCTAAGCTATGGTTAAGCCGTGAATGGACGGCGCCGGGGTACACAATGTGCGTTGGCCCAAGTTGCTTTATTTTGGCTAACTGCCGAAACTCGCGCACGGCGCAAATTTGCTCTAATGCTGGCGAGAGGTAAATATGACCCCACAGCGGATCTCGCACAGCGGCAGTGAAGTCGTAGTCCAGGTGATCAAGAATTTGAGTATGGCGATTCATAGGGAAAGTGTAGTCGTCTTATGCATTCCTGACTACAATAGGGCAATGCATGCGGGTCATTTGTATCGAATTCTGTATATTTGTGTGGTTCTGGGAGTGAGTGGGGTGAGTTTTGTGGCCGCCGATGGGGCTGAGCAGATCTTTACGTTGCGTTCACGGTCGCAGCCCAAGATTCCGATAGATTATACTATCGGCTCACTTGTCGATATAGATAGTACGACTCGGGGTGTTATTAGAGCGGCGGTTGCCTACGTGTACGCTGGCGATATGGACGCCTTTGTGAGTCTGGTCGTGCCGGATAGCCAGCATCGTCTGCGAGAGCGCTTTCGTGAGGCGGAAGTTGCTGTTAATGAGCAGGATGCGGTAGAGGACGCCGTAGATGCTCCGGATGCTCCGGATGCTCCAGATGCTGCGGATATGTTTGACGGTATTCGCATATCGCCCGTTGGTGCGGAACGTGTCGGTGAGGTTGTCCAAAATGACGATGCCGGAGAACAAAGACGTGGTTACCTCGTGCGCGTAATTCAAGGTAGATCGGCGACTACAGGTGAGGCGTGGGTCGTGGTAGGAAGTACAGATCCCATGATTGACGACTTAGTTATTGATTTTAGGAATCGCGAGATTTTTGGTGACGATACTCAGAAATTCGCACCGGGCGGTGCTCGCACGGGTTGGTAAGAGGGGGGGCCGAAAGTGGCACAAACAATAAGCCGCATTGAACGTGAGTTTATTATCAAGGAGTTCATAGAGAATAAACTTTCGTTTGAGTTGAACCACGGAAATGTGCAATACGCGGCGAGATTTACAGGTTCTGATGAAAAGCAGCTCCATGTCGATATCGACGCTACGTCGTCACAACTCCCGCAAGCTGAAAATAACGTAGACGTCTTCCTGCGTTTTCGTGGTCAAATTATGACGTTTCGCTCGCACGTAATTGAAAGCAGCAACGGCACCCTGACGCTTGCTCCTCCCCGGAGCATGTATCGCGATCTCACGCGGAGTTTCCGACGGGTCATTGCTCCAAGCGGCATTTCGATAGAGTTTCAACTCAACGAAAAGGTTATCACCCTTAACTATCCTGACTCAGAACGCCATGAGCTACCTCAAGCTCCAAAGGTTAACCTGGGCTTCGACGCCTCCAAAATCGCAGCGCTTCTATCTTCGTTTCGCACGAAGGCAGCGGAGTACTCGTCCGAGAACAAGGTTGTGATGTTTCGGTCGCGAAAACCGGAGTCACTACCGGAAAAACTTATCTGTGATACCGGTCGCATGCTGGTAGTGCCGTTCCCTAAGAATCTTGCCGAACTTGTGAGCGACAACACGCGTGACAGGACTCTGCTTGAGACCGACATTCAGCGCATGGAGTCTGAGAGTCCATCACAATACAGTGAGTTACGTCGTCAGCTGGCCGATTATACTGGTGGGTTTAATCAGAAGTCTCTTTCATATGAACTGTACTGTCCGCTCCTTTTTCACCAATATGTAGTTGGGTATTTGTATCTTTTGCAAGGGAAAAGCGGCAAACCGCTCTCAAAGGAGGTTGTCGAGTACGTGAATGAGTTCGCCAAAGTGCTTGTCTACTCGCTCAACCTTAATGGGTACTTCGAAGTGCGCGAGGAATTGCCAGCTTACCAAGATTCGCAGCTCGTTGATATGAGTGCCACCGGAGGATTGTTCACGCAGGCAGCTGAGGGGCCACCAATTACGCTGTACTCCCAGCTTCAGATCAAGATAAAGTTAGAGAGCCGCGTGCTTGAGACTCGGGCTCGGGTCATGCGAAAGTTTAAAGACCGCGAGCGAGTTTATCTTGGTGTGAGGTTTACCGGTCTTGCAGACGCAGACTTTCAGGAACTCCACAAACGACTCTACGGGGCGGCGTTTGAGCCTGACAAACATGAGGCTGGCTTAGACGAGGCAGATACGGAGCAAGGTTATTAGGACCGCACATTTCTTGAAACACATCCATTGAACAAGTTGGGCCTACAGACCGTTTGCATTCAGTTAGACACGGAACTTAGTCGATACTGAAAAAAAGGTTACGTGTGGATTAATGATTTTTCTATATATCGAGTTACATCACTATCGACAACTACTGCGCTTCTTGCCCGATACCCTTACGCGGCTTGAATCTCACGTGCGTAGCCTGGCTGCTGCGGCCTCAGGGCAGGAATACTCCGGCATCAACGGTGGGAGGTTGCTCTTTGCGTTTGGTGAAGGACAGTACCTCAAAAATCGGCCTCGCGCGATGGATTCGGTGTACAATGCTGCGCTCAGATGTGAGACAGCGTTGAGATCCGAGTCGCATGAGCTTTACGGATATAAATTACTCCTGGAAAATTTAAGCGAATCCACTACCGCAGCAGCACTTCAACGCTTTCAGGCGCTCATGGACACTATTCCTGAGGAAGATACACTATGGTTCACGCCACAGGTGCTGCCTCTTTTGAATGGAAGGCTTGTGACCAGTGCCATCATTCAACAATCCGATCGATGGTATTGCGTGCCGCCCCCGGCTACCAGCGCCGATGATGCCATCGCTGCCTATGCGCACGACTCTCACGAATCCGATGTACGTGGCGAGCGTCTACTGGATATACTCACGCCAGCTTTGA
>CAZQIK010000088.1:0-6646 GCA_964593085.1 uncultured Spirochaeta sp. | reverse complement strand
CGAGTAAACGAGAGAGCTTTTCTACGCTCACCTCGTGGTCGCCACGCACCACCGCCATTACCGCACCCATTGCGTCTGAAAACACCATTGGTTTCGCAAGCTTGCGCAACGGCAACTCAAGAAAAGCCGCAAGGTGCGCCGTGGTGCGCCGACCCGGTGTATGAACTAACTCGATCTCGCGCGGTGCTTCACGGGCATTTTCCGCCTGGCCAAGGGCTACCTCAAAGTTCGCGGTATAACCGCACCCATCACAAATAATTACCCGGTCGTCGCCCGACTTTGACAGGAAGAGAAACTCGTACGCACGATCACCGCCCATAAATCCCACACCGGAGTCGGCCGCAATTGCCTGAATACCACACCGGATAAACAGTCGCTCGTATGCCTGAAACACCTTAGGAAAGAAGTTGTTCAGCTCTGCAAACGATTTATGAAAGGAATAACCGTCCTTCATGAGAAACTCACGAGCACGTACCAGACCACCAGACGGTCGCTCCTCATCACGGAACTTGAGCTGAAACTGATACAGAAGCAAAGGTAGCGAGCGGTAGGAACTCATTCGGCGCCGCACAAGCTCCACCATTGCCTCTTCATGAGTCGGAGCTAATACCATATCGTGTCCATGCCTATCTTTAAAGCGAACCATGTCCTCGTGCAATAAGGCATCGCGCCCGGAGGCCTGCCAGAGTTCTGCTGGATTAACCAGCGGGACCAGCACCTCCTGCCCTCCCAGACGGTTCATTTCCTCACGGATCAACCGGCAGAGCCGTTCGGCTACGCGCACGCCAAGCGGTAGCAACGAGAAAAGGCCACTCCCAAGCGGCTCCACATAGCCAGCTCGGACTAGCAATCGGTACCCTGATCGTGCGTTGGGTCCTTTTGAAGCTTTTTGTGTTTCGACGAATAAGCTGGAGAATCGCATTCGCCATTGTAGGGGCGCCTCGGGACCCGCGTCAAGAAACGCCGCAAACAAATACCTGAGCTCCAAGCTCGATTGAATCGATACACTTTTATTGTTATTGCGGCTTTCGGCTTGACAGAGGGCGCCCAACGTCATACCGTTGATCCATTATTTTCCGACTCATACAAACCAAAAAAGGAGACATAACATGAGCATGATTGAGTATGTAGAAGCTCGCGAAATACTTGACTCACGAGGTAATCCGACAATCGAGGTCGACGTGATTCTGGAAGATGGCTCACTTGGGCGCGCGGCAGTACCTTCAGGCGCTTCTACTGGCGAGCATGAGGCAGTTGAACTCCGCGATAACGACAAGAGCCGTTATTTAGGCAAAGGTGTGCAGAAGGCTGTAGAGAACGTCAACAACGTTATTGCCTCCGAGATTGAAGGCTTAGATGCCTTGGATCAGGTCGATATTGACCGCACCATGATTGAGCTGGACGGAACCGACAACAAGAGCAAACTTGGAGCTAACGCAATCCTTGGCGTTTCCATGGCTGTAGCCCGCGCGGGCGCGGAGTACCTTGGCCTGCCGTTATACAAACACCTTGGAGCTTACCGAGCGTGCGTGCTGCCGGTACCTATGGCGAACGTTGTTAACGGCGGCTCCCACGCCGACAACTCGGTGGACTTTCAGGAGTTCATGATCATGCCAGTGGGTGCCGACAGCTTCCGTGAAGCCGTTCGCATGATGGCCGAGACGTTTCACAACCTCAAGACCGTCCTCAAAGGTCGTGGTTACAGCACTGCAGTTGGTGACGAGGGTGGTTTTGCACCAAATCTCAAGTCAAATGAAGAAGCGGTTGAGGTTATTGTAGAGGCGGTGGAAAAAGCCGGGTACAAAATCGGCGACGACTTCATGATTGCACTCGACCCAGCCGCCAGCGAGTTCTATGACGCTGACAAGGAAAAGTACATCTTTAAAAAGTCGGACGGACGTGAACTTTCCAGTGCCGAAATGGCAGAATACTGGGCTGACTGGTGTGAAAAGTACCCCATTATCAGCCTGGAAGATGGAATGGCCGAGAACGACTGGGACGGCTGGAAGTCGCTCACCGAAAAAGTGGGTGACCGCGTTCAGCTCGTTGGCGATGATCTTTTCGTAACTAACACAAAACGCCTTGCCACCGGAATTGAGCGTGGTATTGCCAACAGCATCTTGGTCAAAGTGAATCAAATAGGAACCTTAACCGAGACCTTTGAGGCAGTCGAAATGGCAAAGCGCGCCGGTTACACCGCTATAGTGAGCCACCGCTCCGGTGAAACCGAGGACGCCTTTATTGCCGACCTGGTAGTAGCCCTAGGCTGCGGTCAGATCAAGACCGGTTCATTGTCACGCTCGGACCGCATTGCAAAGTACAACCAGCTTATGCGGATTGAAGAGATGCTTGAGACAACCGCCGAATACCCCGGGATGTCAACTTTTTACTCGATTAAAAGATAGGAACGTGGCGTAACGGCTTAATACACCATGAGCTTCAGAAAAAGGCGGCACCTACAAGGTGCCGCCTTTCTTTTAGTGTTCAACACTAAACCTTCTGAAAAGACCTTGGGCCTCGCGCGGCTCAATATGAATAGTATCCACACGAGAACCCTGTGGCCCTTTGCGCAGCCAGTTGCTTAGGCCTTGTACGGCTGCTTCCGGCCCCTCGGCAACAACCGAGACGCTCCCGTCAGGCTCATTACGAACCCAGCCGTACACCCCAAGCTTTAGCGCCTGCGCGCGTGTGTGGTAGCGGAACCCCACACCCTGTACTCGTCCATATACGCGTGCACTCATTCCAGTTTGGTTTGCCATGCAAATCTTCTTGTGTGCTGGCTTATGCCGCCCCTACCCGCATGCGAGCCAACTCCTCAATGCGGTTCCCCAGCTCGTCTAAGCCGAAGGGCTTTCGAAGATACGCGTCTGCCCCCGCCTCATCCAGTCGGGCTTGAAGGTCGCTATTGTCGTGGCTCGTGACCGCCACAACAATTGGAGACGCAATATTCTGCTCACTCTTTATGTCGTGACACAGTTTCACGCCGTCAATCCCCGGGAGATCTACGTTGAGCACAACAACATCTGGCTTACTGGTTGCCAGCAATTTACCCGCCTCAAAGCCGTCAAAAGCCTGAGTAAGGGCGAACTCCGGGTATTTGTTTGCCAGGAAGTCTTTAATGGAGTTGTTCAGCTCGCTGTCGTCATCGACAATGAGTGCCGAGTTTACCTCCAACTGCTGCTCCAAGACCTTTTTGAGCTCGGCAGGAAGGCGCATTCCGCGGGAATGTAGGAACTCTACAAGATCGTCCGAGTACACCCGGTACTGCCCGCCAGGCGTCGTAAACGCCTTTAGATATCCATTCTTGATCCAGTTGATCGCGGTCTGATTGACCACACCGCAAATGTTTGCGACTTCAAGAGCCGAAAAAATGCGGATTTTCTTGTCCGTCTTAGCCATCTTCTTACCTCGTTTGCGCGGTTTTCTAACAGGTAAATCTTAGTCTCATTATATCCATAATGTCAACGTATTTCTTATTGATTTCTAAAAAATAGTTGTAGCAAGATAATCAGCTTTTATACGACAGCTCACCGAGACTGGTGCGGATCTCTGTAATAGAGAAACCGCGCTTAAGAAGTGCCTGAATCAAGCTCTGCTCTTGCGCATAACGGCTTTTCAGCTTGGTAGCGGCACGTAGACATGCTTCATCTATGAGGGCGGGGTCGGTATCGGCAATTTGATTGAACGCAGCAGCGGCATCTACGGCATCTACACCTCGCGAACGGAGCTCGGCGCAAATGTAGCTACGAGAGGCGGGGCGGCGACGGAGTCGGCTCGTGGCCCACATCTCGGCAAAACGCCGGTCGTCTACTGCGCCTTCCTCGGCTAACCGATCCACCGTGAGCAATGCTACCTGCGCAGAGAAGCCGCGCTGCTCGAGCTTGCGCTGCAGTGCGACACGGCTATGTTCACTCCGCGCAGCTAGCTCTAGCGCTTTACGGTACGCACTGAGCAATTCCGCGTTGTAACGGAGAATTTCGCGCTCTTCTTCTGTAAATGAGTTGCCTTCAGTTAAGCATAGCGTGTGGGCATAGTCGGTAGGTATACAGAAAGAGGCCCCGTCCGAGAACTGGAGTAGACACTCCGCCCGTCCGCGACCTCTTTCTTGTAACGACTCGAGAAAAACTTGATTAGCGCTTGGAGAATTGGAATTTTTTTCGTGCACCCGGCTGCCCGTATTTCTTGCGCTCGACCATTCGAGAGTCGCGAGTTAGGAATCCGTTTGCCCGCATGACGCTGCGAAGATTCTCATCAAGCCCTACGAGGGCTCGCGAGAGGCCGTGTCGGATAGCTCCGGCCTGACCTGAATGCCCGCCACCATTGACGTTGACCATAATGTCATACGTGGTATCTGCAGAGGCCGCGAAAAGAGGTTGTTGCACAACGTAGACGTGCTCTTTGTTCCCAAAGTAAGCATCTAGCTTCTTGCCGTTCACAATGATAGAGCCACTTCCTTGGCGAAGATACACACGTGCGACTGATGTCTTTCTTCTTCCTGTACCTGATGCAATGTTTTGAGTCACGAGTCTTGCTCCTTCCTTAACCGAACGCTATCGGTTCAGGTTTTTGTGCGGCATGCGGATGATCAGTACCGGCATAGACCTTCATGTTAGTAAACTGCTTACGCCCAATGCGGTTCTTTGGCAACATACCACGAACGGCATGCTCAACCGGGAAAACCGGATTCCGCTTAATTGCGGTGGCAAAGTTCTCGGAGCGAATGCCACCAGGATACCCGGTGTGTCGGTGATACATTTTATCACGGCGTTTGTTGCCGGTGACGTCCACTTTATCGGCGTTGATGATGAGCACGTAGTCGCCAATCTCTTGATGCCGCACAAAAATGGGTTTGTGCTTTCCCTGCAAGAGCACTGCCGCTTTTTCGGCTACCTTCCCAAGGGGAATTCCGGCTGCGTCAATTACGTACCACTTGCGTTCGACTTCTTTCGGGTTTACAAATATTGTCTTCATATTACTAGCCTTTACGCGCGGAGATTACTCCAAAACTGGAAGGGTATTTTGCAAGATTTCTGCATTGGTGTCAAGCCGGAAAGGGACTTTTATCCCCCACCGCCTTGTGCTACTTGATACCGTCGCCGCCTGCGGCGTCGGCTTCTGCCGACTTCTGCGCTTCAGCTGCAGCCTCCTCGGCTTCTTCTTTCTTTGCTTCAATTTTATCTTTAATATCTGCAATACCAATGAGGACCGCAATGAGTCCGATCATGGCTGCGAGAATGGGGATACCACCCTTGAGAAACATAAGCACCTCAGGCCCCCACTGCAGCGACCACTCGACAGGTAATACGGAATAAACCGCAAATACAATAAACGCGATTCCGACCGCTAATGCACTCATAGATTACTTATCCTCCGGTTGTTCAAAGTCTTGTAGGCATTTTGTCGTGCTCTAAACCTCGATAGAATCTGCTTTTTTACATATTATGTCAAGACAAGCTCCGTGGCTTAGCGCCTGCCGACCAGTACTACCACCAACGCAACTGAGAGAAATACCATGGGCAAATTGAAAAGAAGAACCCGAAAAAGCGGGAACCCGGCAACGAGTAGCCCATCCAGACGCACAATGCCAAAGCTCTCCAGCGTGCCTGCCACAATCTCGCCATACTGAGCCACAGTCGCAATGACTACAAACATCCAGGCCGAGTCGCGCGTGCGGCTCCATACGAGAATTGCCAGAAAGGTGGTAATAGCTCCCACGAAGAGGCGGGAACCGGTTAAGATTACGAGCTCAGGAGACATGGGCAAACTCCTTCAGGTCCTTACAGGCGCGAGCAAAACCGGCAAACTCACCAGCGGAGCACTCACCGGGGATAATACTCAATCCATGCGCGGACGGATTCAGAAAAAAGCCACGCTTCATCATGTCGAGATGAAAAGCGGCATAGCTGCCTTCCTGCACCTGCGGCTGCAGGTAAGCGCCGTCACGAACGAATAAGGGGGTCCTCAAACCGACCCACGCGTCTTCGAGTGTATCATATGTGATACGCCCGCCCCAGACTCGGGGATCGTTGCGCAGCAGGTTTACAACCCGGTGGAGCCCGACAAGCTGGACAGGTGCGCAGTGCTGGTCGAGCACCAGGGCTTCGGTTACCGCACCTATTGGAAACCCGGCAACAACGGTCGCATATGCCCCCGGCAAGGGCAAGCGCAGCTCAACTACCACGTCGGCTGCGTCCTTTTCCACCGCCAGGCCGGGGCGCCAGACATGCGAGCCATGCTCGCCAACCGCCTGCCGGTAATGTTCGCGGCTGCGAAACACAGCCCAGTTGAGCCCGGAGGCGGTCGCCGATGGGCCTGTCCGTGGGCCTGCCGGAGTTGCGGCGCTGCCAAGAACGGTCTGCCATAAAGCGTGTAACTCACGATGTAGCCTCCGCAGATGTCGGGAGTGGCAAGCCGCATGCAACCCACGGTCCATCTCAGCCTTCATTGCGCGCGAGACACCCGTAGGGTCGTGACCAAGAAAGGCTCGACCATCATCTTGATAGAGGTCAAGCAAGCGCCCACCGCTACGAGTGTAGAGCCTATACCCACGGGCACGGCGCAATTCGGGGTAAGATCCGGCCTGCATAACTACTCCTTCACCTCAGAACGAGTCCGAGCTGATTCGTTCAAGCCCACTATACTCGGC
>CAZQIK010000087.1:0-6656 GCA_964593085.1 uncultured Spirochaeta sp. | reverse complement strand
GAAGAGACCAAAAAGCTGCCCTTAGGTGAATAGGCCAGGTTTAGCGGTTTGGCCTGCAGCTCGGTGCGAAATACGGCACTGCCGGTCTCCCAGTTCCAAACCGAGAGAAGGGGGCGCGATGTGCCGGTGTTCTCAATAACTGCCGCGTGAGGAAGTTTGGGATCAAGAGCTAAATGGGTCAATTCATATGGAGAAACGCTGTGCGCACGTACTAATCGTGGAACATCTGTAGTCCATACCCGGATCATGCCGTCCTCGCCTGCAGTTACAAGGCGGGCAAGGCCTTCAGAGTGCTCGATCGCGTGCACCTCTCCCCAGTGACCAAGGGCCGGATACAGTCGATAGCGCTCGTCCAATGCGTCGGCGCTCTGTAAAATGCCCAGTAAAATGAGGAAAGTAGCAAGAAGCGTTAAGCGTTTCACCGGGTGTATCCCTTTGCCTTAGGAGAGTATTTTACGAATCAGTAGTAATTCCGGTCCGTTTTATCGACCGGATAGAAAGAGTATATCGCTAAGCAGGGCAAATCCAATCAAGGAAAGAATCAGAACTGTACCGACCATTTGGTATCGGTAGACTAGCTTGGGGCTCAGTTCTTTGCGAGTAAGCAGTTCAAAGAGGAATAACAAGATTTGCCCTCCGTCCAGTGCGGGTATCGGCAACAGGTTCATAATAAACAAAGCAATACTTAACAGACTCAAGAAGTTAAATAGCGCTACAACTCCGTCCGAAAACCCAACTGCAAAGCCTTCGGTCGCAACCTCACCGACAAGATAGGTGATTCGTACCGGGCCAGCAACAGCTTGCTGAAGGTCAACACCGCTGAAGAGCAGTGCTAAGCTTCTTATATAAAGTTGTGTTGTCCGGATGGTTTCCTCAAATCCACGTCCTACGGCGCCTATAGGACCAAGGTTGGGCGAGGGGAGTGACAGGCTTTGAAAGGCTACTCCAATCTCTCGATCGCCGTTGTCTCGTTCGGAGGGGGTTACCCGCAGTTCTTCGCGACCGCCGTGCTGACGTTCGACAACTAACTCCACGGGCCCACGGCCTTCATTAACTATCTGGCTCAGGCCTATAGAGTGTTCGACCTCTTGTCCATTTACGGAGACGATACGATCTCCCGGTTGCACGCCTGCGAGATGCGCTCCTGACCCGTCACGAACTGAACCAACCACCGGTTCAATCCATGGGTAGATACCAATTTGACCCGCGCCAGTTGAAGAGTCCAGACGAGGCGTGGCTGTGAGTTGGCGCTGTTGTCCGTTTCTTTCTACCTGAAGGCTCAACTCGGTGTTTGGTCGTGTGACAATGCTCTGTTGTATATCGCGATACGACTCAACGGGACTACCATCAATGGCCACGATTCGGTCGCCAGACTCAAGGCCTGCCATATCGGCGGGCATTTCAGAAACGGTTTGATCATATTCAGATACAAGAACAATACGGTTATCGAAACTCTGCACCGTAAAACCGATAAACCATACGATACTCAGGACAAGAACCGAAAAAACCACGTTCATAAACGGGCCTGCCGCCACAACCAGAATGCGTTTCCAGGGTTGGGCTGCATAGAAGCTGCCGTTCTCCTTAGGAATCGTAGGAGAGTCTTGCTCTAACGCGGTGGTGAGCATTTCCTCGCCACGCATTTTGCAGTAGCCACCAAAGGGGAACACGGATAATCGGTACTCGGTTTCACCCCATTGGCGACCTATCAGTTTACGTCCCCAGCCGATGGAAAAGGCTTCAACCCGAATGCCCACTGCTTTTGCGGCAGCCAGATGTCCAAGTTCATGAAAAAATACAACTATTCCTAAGCCTATGAGGCCAATTACGACGTTTACCATATGGATTTCCTTATTTAACCGCGACCTTTAGAGAAATACAAAAAGATACAAGTAATAGAAAAGTGGTGCGGCAAATACCACGGAGTCTGCGGAGTCAAGAAGGCCGCCCCGACCAGGGATCAACTGACCTGAGTCTTTTGTAAGCGACCCACGCTTTAGCGCCGATTCGGCAAGGTCTCCTAAAATTGCAGCCGCGCCGACTGTAGCGCCAAAGAATATGCGTGCGGCTGCACTACCGGGAAACAAGCCCGGCCGTGACCATTCTGCGACTATTACTACCAGTGGAGACGTCAAAAAACCACCGACAAAGCCGACAAGAGTTTTGTTCGGACTGACAGCCAAAACTTTACGGCTATGCCGTCCAAAGAGCATTCCGGTAGCGTAGGCCATGCTGTCATTCAAAAAGACAATACAGAAAAAGGCGGCAAGAAGCTCAGTGGCTCGCGGTAGGGTAGTAATTCTGGTAGCAAACGAGATAAAGAAGCCGGGGTAGATGATGAGTGTTACCAATGAAGTAATGTGTCCGACAACCTTGTCAAACTCCGCTTGATTTTTTCGTAGCACCTGTGTAGCAAAAATTACTGAAATTGCCGTAATCAGAGTGAAAACTGGAGCTTCGGGTGGTAGAACTTCGACAACTACCAGCCAGGTGACAGCTGGCAGAAGCATTCCAATGAGCGCAGCCCGGAGCACCTCACTTCTATAGCCTTTTTGCTTCTTTTCGATCAGTAGCGATGCTTCAACCGTACATATAGCCGACGCAATAATTGCGACAATGTTGAATCCAAGGTGGTGCGGCTCGGCAAACAGCACAACGACTCCAACAAGCAGCGGAAGACCTATAAGAAACACAAGGAGTCGCTTGTGAATGTTTGTCATTTAGTCCCACCATAGTTGCGTTTTCGAGCTTTGAAGTCCGATATCGCCGCAATTAAGTCCGCCCGTTCCCAGTCGGGCCAGAGCTTATCCGAGAAGTACAACTCGGAGTAGGCCGACTGCCACAACAAAAAGTTACTGATTCGACGGTGCCCACCGCTACGAATAATAAGATCGGGGTCCGGAAAATCCGGCAGGTCAAGATACTCACGCAAGACTTCCTCCGCAGTCAACGGTTTGTCAAGCTTGTCTTTGATATACCTGTTAAAGGCTCGAATGATCTCGTTTCGGCCCCCGTAATTAACCGCAATATTCACGGTAATTCCAGTATAGGTACGGGTATCGGCAGTCACGGTCGCTATCTCTTTGCGCACAGCTTTAGGCAACCCAGACAAGTCGCCACTGTGAAACAAACGTATTTGGTTATCGCGATAAAAGTCATACTCGTTTCGCAGATTCCGCGCTACTAATTGCATGAGAAACTCGATCTCGGTTGGCGCTCGCTTCCAGTTCTCGGTGGAGAAAGAGTACAGTGATACGTATTGAACTCCGGCATCTGCTGCTGCGAGGATCACTCGTTTGACCGCCTCTATGCCAGCCTGATGACCTTTCGTGCGGGGTAAGTTCCGCGTGGTTGCCCAGCGCCCGTTGCCATCCATGATGATCCCGATGTGTACTGGTGAAGCTCCGCTTGTGGGACTCCCGGTATTCGACGCGCTCTTCTCACACGGTGTTTCTTCAGGCACTTTGTCCGTCCGTGAATCCATCACACTTCCAGGATTTCCTTCTCCTTGGCTGCGAGAGCTGCATCTACTTTCTCTACAAAAGAGTCGGTTAGTTTTTGCACCTCATCCTCACCTCGTTTTGCGTCGTCCTCGGTGATATCCCCGTCTTTTTGTTCTTTTTTTAGGTGATCGTTCGCATCTCGCCGGATGTTCCGAATAGCTATACGCGCTTGCTCCGCCGTATTCTTTGCCATTTTTACAATTTCTTTTCGCCGATCCTCGGTGAGTGGGGGAATATTAATGCGAATAACCTTTCCATCGTTGCTTGGATTAACCGATAGTTCCGACTTTTGAATGGCCTTCTCAATTGCGCCAATGACAGTCTTATCCCAAGGCTGAATGACTACTAATCTAGCCTCAGGCACCGATACGGTGGCTACCTGGTTCAGCGGGGTTGGTTCCCCGTAGTACTCAATTCGAACTTTGTCGAACAATGCGGCAGAGGCACGGCCACTGCGAATGGCCGCAAACTCATCTACCATGGTTCCGACAGATTTTTGCATGCGTTCTTCAGCGTCAAGAATAATCTCTTCCATGCTGTGTCTCCCGCGGATTCCTTTACTTTACTCGATGTCTTCACCAGTTTTCATGTAACGATACGCTTGCACCGTTACAGTTCCACCAAGGCTCTTTCCTAAGTCGGCGGACACCTGGGCCACCGAGCGTTGTCGTCTTTGACAAAAGGTTGGTCAAGTAGACAAATTTCAGAGAAGTGCTTTTTCATCTTACCTGCCACAATGCCCTCAATCACTTTCTCAGGTTTTCCAAGTGATCGAGCTTGAGTCATGAAAATTTCTTTTTGCTCGGCAACGTAAGCTTCGGGAACCGCTTTGTCGTTCAAATAGCTCGGCGCAAAGGCCGCAACATGTAACGCAGTGTCGAACGCAAACTGCCGCACATCGTCATTCGTTAGCAGAGCTGGATCCGAAACAGCGACCTTCACCAGAACTCCAACCGAGCCACCGTCGCCATGTACATAGTCTACCACTAGGCTATTTGCATCGACTGTTACGAGTTCACAACGGCGCAACGCCATGTTTTCCTTGATGGTGCTAATGGCATCATTAAGCCATTCGGCAAAACGGCTATCATCGGGTGCTGTACCGTTGTCTACAATCTCAGAAGCAATTTTATCGCCGAGCTCAATGAACTGCGTATTACGCGCAACAAAATCCGTCTCGCACGAAAGCTCAAGCAATCCAGCCTGCTTAGAACCGACACGGGTGAAGATGCGGCCCTCGTTCGTCGCACGGCCACCGCGTTTCGCGGCTGCCGCCAATCCAAGCTCCTTTAGATGCTTTTCTGCAGCGGCAAAATCTCCACCGACTTCACCCAGTGCCTTTTTGCAGTCCATCATACCCGCACCAGTTTTATCACGCAGCTTCTTTACATCTGCGGCCTTTATCTCCATTAACGCTCCCTCCTGAATATTCTATCTGTCGATAAGCAGCAAAGTCCTGCTCTTGCGCCTGTTCTTAGGTGCTACAGGGACCGACTCTTTACAGACGGTATACTACTCCTCGTAAAGTTTGTCCTCGTCGATACCGGCTTCATCGGCAACTTCATGAGCACGGGTGCCTTTGCTATAGTCTGGCGCGGTCTTGTTTTCGTCTGGCTGATAGTTTGAGTAGTCTTCGGCAGTGAATCCTTCTTCTTTTTCTTCTTCTGCATTATCTGCTTTCTTGTCAGCTTCTTTCCCGGGCTTTTCGGCGCCCTTTTTTTCAGTCGCGACAGCAGCTACGTCGGCGACCGGTGCGGTTTCGACATCAGAGGCAGGCGCGGACTCGACATTGGAATTTGCCGCGGTGGTGGCGTCGGCCGCAGGATTGCTCTCTTGTTCTGTATCGTCGTCCTGCATACTCTCAATGACCTCGAGACCAATTTCGTTGTCGGCCTCGATAACCGCCTTTGAAATGATCTGAGTAAAGAGAGTGATAGCGCGAATTGCGTCGTCGTTTCCAGGAATAGGGTAGTCAATGCCTTCAGGATTACAGTTGGTGTCAACGACAGCAACAATGGGAATACCCATACGTCTTGCCTCGGCAACAGCTATGGCTTCTTTTCGTGTGTCGATAATGAATACGATACCAGGGGGCTCTTTCATTTCCTTGATGCCACCAAGGTTTCGCTGCATTCGGCTTTTTTCTTTATCTATCCGTGCAATTTCTTTTTTGGTAAGGCTTTCATAGGTGCCGTCTACTTCCATTTTTTCAAGCTTTTTTAGGCGGAAAAGACTCTTTCGAATGGTTGTAAAGTTTGTGAGCATACCGCCGAGCCAACGGTTATTGACGTAAAACATACCGCAGTGCTGGGCTTCCCGCTCAATAGCTTGTTGTGCTTGTTTCTTTGTTCCAACAAATAAAACGGTCTTGTTTGCCAGAACTGTCTGACGCACAGCGTCGTAGGCAATCTTAATTGCCGTGATCGTCTTCTGGAGATCTATAATATGAATACCGTTGCGCTCGGCAAAAATATACGGCTTCATATGGGGATCCCAGCGCTTGGTCTGATGACCAAAATGGACGCCTGATTCTAGCAGGTTCTTCATTGTGACTACAGCCACGTTCTCCTCCTCATTGTGATCACGTCTCAGTGACCACACCCTTCGCTATTTCTCGTGCGGGACAACCCCGACGGAAGATTATCTGCAACCAGCTGTAACTGAGTAATCTTTCAGTTGCCGATGCGGAATTGATTGGACCGTAGGATAGAGCAAATTCGATGAATAGGCAAGCCCATCACGTTGGGAAATGAACCCTGTAACGAGCTCACGAAGGCCGCGGCTGAGCCTTGAATTTTATATGCCCCGGCTGCATCAGCCCACTCAGAACGGGAGAGGTATAACTCGATTTCGTCGCTATTGAGCGGCTCAAAACTGACTTTACTGCGTTCGAACCCGATATCGCGGAGCATCAACGCCGGGCAGAGCACTGCGAACCCTGTAAGGACGTCGTGGCTTTTACCTTCAAGAAGTGACAAATACTCGCGGGCCTCTCCCTTGTCTCGGGGCTTGCCTAACACGCGGCAATCGAGAACGACCACAGTGTCGGCACCAAGAAACCAGTAGCGGGCCCCGGTGCGTGATACCATGCTGAGTCGTTGCTGGGCCGCGTGTGCTTTGTCCGCTGCCAAGCGCGTGACGAACGCCTCGGGT
>CAZQIK010000086.1:0-6664 GCA_964593085.1 uncultured Spirochaeta sp. | reverse complement strand
CGGATTATACGTGGTGGCGTACACCGACAAGAATATGCGGTGAGGCCCGGACCGGGCCAAGACGGACACGGAGCTCTCTTGCGCCTTCTGGGTGAGCAACACAGCTTAATTTCCAACCAGAAAATCGACCACCTCTCTCAAGGGCGTCTCCTTTACATTCTTCTTAACGGTGACGAGCAGCCACGAGAACGCCTTGAGTTTCGTGACTTCGAGACAGGAACTCGCTTCATTGTGAAACTTAGTCAGGAAAGTAGCGGCTCGCGAGATGAGCTTCGCGCACGCTTCCACATTGAACTCGAGATGACACCCGCTGGGAGAGATAGCGAGAGCTTTATGGTTGGTCTGCCGGAATTTGACCGTGCGCATGTAGGAACCTATCGCATTTCGCAGATTCTCGCTTCTCCAGACGAGTCTTCACTGATTTTTGTCGTACAGATGAACTATCCTCACGCCACCGATCGCTCCGTCAGCTATATGGTAGAAACAGTTACGGTTCGCTAAAATACGACAACTTGTACCGAGGATGAAAAGTCCAAAAACTTGACAGCCAGTGAATCCGCGCATAGAATGAGCGCCACACGCGCATCTGTGAGGATTCATGGCAAAAAAGATCACGTCTCGTAAAGAGAATTATTCAGACTGGTATATCGATATCGTCTTACGTGCGGAACTTGCCGACTATAGCCCGGTAAAGGGTTGCATGGTTATTCGTCCACGTGGTTACGCTCTCTGGGAGCGGATGCAACGCGCGTTGGACGACATGTTCAAGGCAACGGGACATCAAAATGCATACTTTCCCTTACTTATTCCCGAAAGTTTTATCCACAAAGAGGCAGAGCACGTAGAGGGCTTTGCACCTGAACTTGCCGTAGTTACCCATGGCGGTGGTGAAAAACTTGAAGAACCCTTAGTTATTCGTCCGACCTCCGAGACCATAATCTGGAGCATGTACAAGAAGTGGATACAGTCGTATAGAGACTTGCCGCTGCTTATTAATCAGTGGGCAAACGTCCTCCGCTGGGAGAAACGCACCCGACTGTTTTTGCGCACGACCGAGTTTTTGTGGCAGGAGGGGCACACCGCCCATGCAACGGCGGAAGAGGCTCGTGAAGAGACCCTGCGCATGTTAGGGGTCTACAAGACTTTTGCTGAGGAGTTCATGGCAATGCCGGTACTCACCGGCAAAAAAAGTGAGGCTGAGAAATTCGCTGGCGCGGTAGAAACCTACGCTATAGAAGCAATGATGCAGGATCGCAAGGCACTTCAGGCCGGTACCAGCCACTTTTTGGGCCAGAACTTTGCCAAGGCTTTCGACGTAACGTATCAGACCGCTGCGGGCGAGCTCGACCATGTTTGGGCATCTTCGTGGGGTGTTTCCACTCGTTTGGTAGGCGCCCTTATCATGACCCACTCCGACGACCGTGGGCTTGTGCTGCCGCCAAAACTTGCTCCGACACAGGTCGTTGTGGTTCCTATTTTTAAAAACGAAACTAAAGATGCGGTACTTGAATACGCGCGGGCTTTCTATGACGAGATTCGCAGTGAATTTCGCTGCATCATTGACGAAGACGCGAACAACTCACCTGGTTGGAAGTTCGCCGAGTGGGAAATGCGCGGAGTTCCGATCCGCGTTGAGATAGGCCCACGTGACATGGAGAACGCTAAAGTCATGGTGGTCAGGCGTGACAGCGGTGAGAAACTTCTTACGGATCGAGTCGGGGCAGCAGAACTCATTCGAACCCTGACCACCGAGATACAGCAGAACCTATTTACGCGTGCCAAAGCGTTCCGGGACGAAAACACCAAAGAAATTAGCTCCTACAGCGAACTTGTTGAGTTCTTTGCCGCTGACGGTGGTTTCGCAGTGGTACCGTGGGACGGTGACCCCGAGTCAGAAGCCAAGGTCAAGGCTGAGACAAAAGCAACAATACGTGTTCTGCCGGAAGGTGGTGAAGTGACAGCACAGGGTCGTATGTGTGCTATTACTGGAAAGCCTGCGCAATATATGGCGGTATTTGCCAAGTCATATTAGGACGGTTTGTCGAGTGCGTGGTATATTGAGCCCGGGGGAAACATCGTGCAACGACGAACCGCAGTATACCTGGCCGTCTGGATGGTACTCTTGGTACCGCACTCGCTTTCCGCTTTCACTTTGGAAGCTGTTGAACTGCGTGGCGCTGTATTGTGGATTGGAAGCGCTTTTCAGGAGACCGAGTCTGGAGTAACGGTACAGGGCAGCGATGTAAGCCCGCTGCGTTTTAGTCCTGGCCTGTCGGCGCGCTTCCGAATTAATGAACTTAACGAAAAATTGGTATTTAGCCCTGGGCTAGATTTTTATTACCAGGAATACCTTGCGCCGGACATGGAGCGCTATGGCGACGACCCGGTAAAAGTTGTGCCGACTCAAATAGAAACCGGCTCTGCAGCTGGTGACATCACGGGTACCCTCGGAGCCATACTGAGTTTCCCATTTGGTTGGGAGTTCCAACTTGGTGACAGCTGGACCATTACGCCCGCCTTCTCTCCGACCTTGGCCTTTCGAATTCCACTTTTTGGCATAGATGGTGGAGACACCGATCCAGTGCTGCAACACTTTTTCTCAGACGGGCGTTTTTTGTATCCAGAGCCCCGGCTGCGGGTTGCCTACACTGTTTCGGAACAGTTAGAGCTTGGTATAATACTACGCGGCATGTTACCTGTGTATAACCTCTGGATTTCCGAGCCTGATGTCGCGTTTTGGGACGAGATGATGCTGTCTCTGAGTGCTGGCGTAGTTTTCCTGTTAGGCGCGGAATAGACGTGCGGCGGCCGGTCGGCTTCTATCCGGACAGCAGCTTTCGCCAGCCAGTAGCTTCACCGGCCTACTGCATCTCCATCAAATCAGGTTGCGATCCCACACCCTCATGTTGCGAAACTACATGTGCTGCAAAACCGGCAAACGCTACATCCAGCAGAACTGCAAGGGCAAGCAGTATAGGCAGTATGGGTTGCATAATGAGATAGATTTCCTCGTTTCCGCTCTGGTAAGAAGCTGAAAGCATAGCCAGGCTGATCGAGACACCGGAAGCAGGATAGGCCGCCAACAGTAGCCCGGCAGTCATGGCGCTTGCCATGACCCAAATTACGCGTCCAAAGCCAATCTCTAATGCGGTGTAAGACTGGAGAATAACCATGAAAGCCGAGGCACTGACCATAGCCGTGCCAGCACGACCAAACATGGCGTACAGCGGGAAAACCGCACCCCTCACCATTTGCGGTGCCCCAAGGTTTGGCGCACCCACTCGCTCTAACATCCCCAACGAGAAAAATGAGTCCGCTGAGAACAGACCGGCCAGCATTGGTGCAAGCATACCGTACAACCAACGATAGGGGTTTTCTCGCCCGGCAAGCAAGAAGACCGCCAGTGGGAGTACACCAAGCACAATGAATAAGGCACTTACAACCACAACCAACAGGTACGGTGCAAAAATAGCTATGTCGTTAAGCGCACGAAACCGCAGCAAAAAGAGCGCCCCAAAGGCTATAAAGGCAAGGCCAATGATCTCACAGATGAGCGCGTTGAGACGCATGAACAAATGGGCAGCTGACTCAAAAAGCCCCGCAAGTCCATCTCCGCCATAGCCGTCGCCCCCAAACAAACAACCAAGCAGGAAGGACAGGAAGTAGATCGGCAATAGATGAGCACCGGCCCCTGCAAAGACGCTGAATAAGTTCTTCGGAAAAAGTGCAAAGGGCACCTCGCGCGCAGAGGGAAGCTCAAGGAGTTGGGCTTCTTGCAGAATGGGTGGAATGCGTGCCGGAGAAAAAACCAACACAGCTAAGGTGCCGATCAGCACCATAATCACGGTACCGGCAGTCATCAATACCAAAGATTTTAGATAGACGCGTATGAGCTTCCGCTCGCTACGCAGCTCATAGACTGAGACACCCACCTGGAACAAAACCAAGGGTAGAATCACGTAGCGGCCTAAGTGAATACCCAACTCAGCCCAGTATTCAAAACCCGCTGCGGTATCGCCACCCTGTTGCGGAAGATATGCGCCGAGGAGAATCCCGATAACGCTGCCAACCAGAAGACGCATCCATAATTTCATGAGGGATACCTTAATCGATTTATTCCCGTCCGGTCAATTGACGATAGCAGTAGCAAATGGCGCTTATGCGCCGCGGAAGGGAAACCGACTCGCACGTGCACCAAGTCGTTGCCACTTGGCCGCAGTGCGGGTTGCAGGTGTTTCTTCGGATAGAGCGTCCGCGAGCGTATTTAGGTCGGGCTCGCTGCTGCGAAATCCTTGGAGGGTAACCGGTGACTCGGAATAGACACGAAACAATTCGTCTCCAAGTTGCTCCAGTGCTGCTTGAACTGCACCATATAATGGAGATTCATAGATCCCAGTAGGTTGATGCTGGACAAAAACGATACTACCATGAGCCTGTGTCAAGAAGTGTTGCAGCAGTTCTTTAAGCATAAGGGTTGGCCCAGTGAAGTTAGTATCTACATACTTCTGAAGCGAAACTGCACTGGGCTCATGGAAAGAGGTTGGTACGGCACCTGACCCACACAAAACGTAAGCAACGTCGCACGGACCAAGACTGCTTTTACAGGTAGCAATGGCAGCTCGTGTGGAGAGAGTTGATGTGGGATTCCAAGCGATGGTTTTTTCTGCTTTATCAACACCCTGCTCTTTACCGTCGGGTATCGCAATTCGGACTTCATCGCCGCGGCTTAGTAGTTTAGGCCCAAGTTGAAGGGCAAGTACACTGTGCGTCCCGGTTATCAGGACTCGTTTGCTCATGGTAGGCTATAGTAGCAGCGGTGCTGTACGCGGTCAAGACGAAGGAAACCGAAGGGTTTTTGGTGACCTCTACGTGCCGCATGCCACACAAAAGCATTGAGAAGGGGACAACTTTTGAAGATTGCAGTTACGCAGATGAATCCCATAATTGGCGACTTTGCCGGCAACATAGACAAAATGCTCCACTCAATGAAGAGTGCGGTCGCCGCCGGTGCTGTAATGGTCGTCTTCCCCGAGTTTGCGTTGTGTGGATACCCCCCCATGGACTTACTTGACTACGACACCTTTGTTGAGGAAAACCGGCGATCGCTGCGAAACCTGCAGCGTAGTATGCCAGCGGGCATTGCCGCGGCTGTTGGATATGTCGACAGAAATCCTGCCCCGGTCGGTAAGGCACTAACCAACAGTATCGCCATTCTTAGTAATGGTGAACTCATACACACCCAGGCCAAAACACTTCTCCCTACCTACGATGTATTTGATGAAGCTCGCTACTTTGAGCCAGCAGTAAAGCGCTCGGTTTTTGAATTTGGAGGACGATGTATAGGTGTTGCGATCTGTGAGGATCTCTGGTGGGAGACAGAGCCAAGTCCCGGTACGCGCTACCCAATAGATCCGGTACGAGATCTGCTTGATCAAGGGGCTGACTTAATACTTGCGCCCTCGGCGTCACCGTACTATTCCGGAAAAGCGCGTGTACGCACCGCTATTCTCAATCAAATTGGACGAACCTCGGGCGTCCAAGTCGTGTATGTAAATATGGTTGGGGGCAACGATAATCTCATTTTTGACGGGCGCTCTATGGTTTCTTCAGAGAGTGGTTCCGTGGTTTACCGGGGACCGGCATTTGTCGAGTCACTGGGCGTTGTCAACCTTGCCGAGCTGGAGTCCCTGCCTCCTGTGCCATCGGACATGGAGCGGTATGCCGAGATTGAGGCTGCTTTATGCCTTGGAATACGTGACTATCTACGCAAAACCGGCTTTCACAAAGTTCACCTTGGAGTATCGGGCGGAATTGACTCAGCAGTTGTAGCCTACCTTGCATCAAAGGCAATCGGGGTAGAGAACACACATGCGTTCCTTATGCCTTCCGAGTATTCATCAAAGGGTAGCATTAGCGACTCTGAGCAACTCTGCAAAAAGATTGGAATAAGCTATGAAACGGTAGCAATTCAGCCAATTTTTTCACAATTCTTGACTGCTCTGGGCACTCATTACTCGGAACAAGCTATTGGCATGCCTGAAGAGAATATACAGGCCCGCATTCGCGGGACTCTGCTTATGGCTCACTCCAACCGCACCGGTTCTTTAGTCGTCACAACTGGAAATAAGAGTGAGCTTGCTGTGGGCTACTGCACACTCTACGGTGACATGGCCGGTAGCCTTGCCGTAATTGGTGACCTACTGAAAACTGAGGTTTACGCACTGGCTGCTCACATCAATCGGGATGAGGAAATCATCCCTCGCGCCATATTGACCAAAGCTCCTTCGGCGGAGCTTCGTCTCGACCAGCGTGATGAGGACTCGTTGCCTCCTTACGAGATTCTTGATGAAATTCTTTCACGATATTTGCTGCGTAACTTAACTGCCAACCAGATTGTTGCCGAGGGTTTCGAGGCGTATACCGTGTCCGAGATTCTCAAAATGGTTGGGCAGTCAGAGTACAAACGGCGCCAAACACCGCCTGTACTCAAAGTTTCTACACGCGCATTCGGCACCGGGCGTCGTATGCCGCTTGCCCGCAAGATCTACGAACATCAAGTTCCTTAAACGCGACGCGGAACAAAGGTGAGTTCAGCAGCAAGCACCGAGCCGCCGTCGTCTTGCAAGGCGATTCCAGCCATTCCAACCGCGGCATCCTCAGTCGA
>CAZQIK010000085.1:0-6696 GCA_964593085.1 uncultured Spirochaeta sp. | reverse complement strand
AAATCTATCATGAGAACCTCTCCGGCACATACGCCGATGTAGAAAAATACTGAAAGTCGCGGTTAATTCGTGGCAGTACCGTTACCCGAAACCGTGCCTGTATCCTCAGTTGTGTTGCTAGCAGACATGACCCACTCCTCGGCATTCTTGACCAGCCGGGCAAGAACAACTACCTGTAGATTAGCCCGATTCTTTTCAATTTCACGCTGCAACTTGCCGGAACCGTAACGGCGACGAAAATCTGCTTTGTATTCATCCAAACGCGACGCAAGCTCGGGATCGGTCTCACGAAAAGCGTCCAAAAGATAGAGCGAAAACAGACGCACCAGCGGCTCTTTCGTCTGCTCACATAATTTTAGCAATGCATCCCGCGCCTCATCACTTTTCTGTTTCTGCATCGCGGCAAAACTGTAGGACCAGGTAAGCCAATCTTGCTGCCTGGACTTGGGATGATTGCGATATTGGTCATAGTACTCGATCATTTCATCAGGATTGTTTCGCAACAAGCGTGGAATACCAAATTCTAACGCAAGTCGCGCTGGCAGAGTTGAATTGCGCGCGTTCAGCTCCTGCTCCAATGTTTCAATCTTGTCCGGTTCAGAAAGCACGATGTAGGTGTTAATGAGAATGCGGAGCTGCTGCTGCGAAAACCGTTTCTTGGTAAAAACGCGGTACTCGAGGTAGCTCCTTAGGCCTTGCCAATCCTCGTCCTCCAAGAGCGAGAACAATTTTCGATTCATTGCAAAGTATGTATTGAGTCCGCCGATAATAAGTAGGAAAACCGCAGCAAGGTACCAGTTTTCAAGCCAGAAGATTCGGGCATACTCTGGTCCAAGGAAAAAAAGTGGCATGAGAAACACAAATAGAAACGAAATTGCAATAATACCGTTGAAGAGTAGAAAAATGATCTTAAACTTCATGAAACATTCTCCTATAATGGGGAGATCGTGCTCAATGTAAACCAATCCCTACGCGGGGTCAACGGTGGAAAAAATGAATAAGCTTCTGCTTCAGACAATTACACCTGGCAAATACTTTTCAGATAAACTCTTTTTAGGTGAGAAGTATATACTGCTTTCAACCGAGACACCAATGACCCAGGAGCTGCGCTCGCGCCTTGAACGCTGGAAGTTCTCCTATGTCCACACCGCCGGACAACTCCGAGATCAACCGGCTACGGATCAGGGTGAGGTCAGTGCCCCGACCGGCAACATCGAACTTGATCTTAAAGAAAGCAGTCAGTTCAAAGAGACCCATAAATCCTACATTAGCATGATGACCTTCACTGAGAAAATTATCTCAGACTTTGTAAGTAAAGAGGAACTGCCGCAACGGCTTATTAGCGAAAAGTTAAAAGAGATTATTGACCTTATCAAAGAGAAACGACGTTACGCCCTGCGACTCACCGAGTTTCGCACGTCGACCCACAATCATCTTGTCGACCATGCAGTCAAGACCACTTTTCTTTCGGTAGCTATTGGAGTGTCTCTTAAACTACCGCCGCATAAGCTTATAGAGTTGGCAACTGCCTCGCTACTCCATGAAATTGGCATGGTACGCTTACCCCCGCAGCTTTACATGAGTAATCAACCGCTCAATACACAAGAAAAAAAGGCCATCACGGCGCACCCCGTTCTGGGATTCAAGATACTCAAACAGTTGTTCTTTCCAATGCCGGTTTGTTTAGGCGTACTTGAATGCCGTGAACACCCAGACGGAAGTGGATACCCGCGTGGACTAACCAGTGAGCGAATTTCAACGTATGGTAAGATAATTGGGGTGTGCAGCGCTTATGCTGGTCTTATCTCGGATCGACCACATCGCAAAGCTTTTCTTGGTCACGAGAGTATCATGGATCTTCTCAAGGGCCGCGGGCGCACCTACGACGAAGGTGTTCTCAAGGCGCTCCTTGCAAATCTCTCAATCTACCCCATAGGTTCGTATGTCTTGCTCACTAACGGCGCTAAGGCAATGGTCGTTGAAACCAATTCCGAGAGTCCCCGCAATCCTGCGGTTCGTGTTGTGGCCGGACCAAACAATGAACGGTACTCGTCTGCGCAGATTGTTAACACGCAAGAGAAAGACTACCAGATTGTTCGCGCACTTTCACGCGAGGAAAAACTGGAAATAGCGCCCGAGACTACACCACCGGCTTAGAATAAGACTACACAACCGGCTTAGAATATCGGCCGGATTAAAAGAGCACAGATGAAAGGTTCCGTTGAGAAAGATAGTATGAGTACAGGCTCGCAAATTTTCCTGACATGCAGTACACCCGATTCCCGCAGCTTCTTAGCTGGCATTCCGACCGGAGAGGCGCTTCGCGAGTTCTCAGTACTCAACAATGCAGTAATAGCCTGTTTGGTGAACAATGAACTCGTGAGCCTTACTTACCCACTTGAAACTGACGCAACACTCGTCCCGGTTGAACTTGCTTCGCCGGAAGGAGCGCGCGTATACCGGCAATCGTTGTGCTATTTGCTGGCGATGGCGGTCCACCAAGTTTTTCCAGCGCGTGGCCTGAGAATTAGCCACTCGCTTGGCGAAGCCTACTACTATGAGTTTGCAGACAATGCACCCGTGCACGAAGATGATCTCAATCAAATATCCGACCGCATGCAGGAACTCGTTGCGGCAAGGCGTCCTATTCATCACCGGGTTATGGCCTACGAGCAGGCTCGCGAGCACTTTCGCGAGGCAGGAATGCGCGAAACCAGCCAACTTCTTGAACACCACAACGTCGCCAAGATCGCGGTGTACCAGTGTGGCCAATATTGCGATCTTTCGCATGGGCCGGTTGCACCTTCAACCGAGCCACTTGGAGTATTCGAGCTCATGCGCTACGGGCCGGGATTCTTATTGATGTTTCCAAGCGAAACGGTGCCAGCATGCACAGCGCCATTTGAAGATAATCCGTTGCTGTTCTCGGTGTACCAAGAGCACAAAAGCTGGGGCAAGATACTTGGCGTACACTCAGCCGGGCGCTTAAACGCACGTGTGCGTGAGGGGACCATTCGAGAGTTTATCCGGGTTGCAGAAGCCCTCCACAACAAGCGCATAGATGCTATAGCCGAAGGTATTGCAGCGGACCCTTCCCAGCCGCGGATAGTACTCATTGCTGGCCCCTCGTCGTCGGGAAAAACAACCTTCACCAAACGCCTTGCAATACAGTTACAGGTATACGGACTTGAGCCGATAATCGCTGCAATTGACGACTTCTTTGTTCCACGCGAACTCACACCTTTAGATGAACATGGAAATTACAATTTCGAGGACTTGGGCGCCGTAGATGTAGCTCTGCTCAATAAAACCCTGCTTGACCTCATTGAAGCGCGCCCCGTCGAGCTACCGAGTTTCAACTTCAAAACAGGCACCCGCAAGATGCGGAGTCCAGGCCCAGTGCCTGGTCCAAACGCCGTAATCCTGATGGAAGGTATGCATGCGCTTAACCCGGCGCTCATTCCAGATGTACCTCAAACACGATGCTACCGTGTATATGTTTCGGCCCTTACGCAGCTCAATTTAGATGATCACAACCGAATCCCAACCACCGATAACCGCCTAATCCGAAGAATGGTACGCGACGCGAAGTACCGCAACGCCGACGCCTTAACGACACTCCGAATGTGGCCTCAGGTTCGCTCAGGCGAGAACCGCAACATATTTCCATTTCAGAAGGACGCCGATGTCGCGTTTAACTCGGCGCTCGACTACGAGTTAGGCGTTATGGCGGGCGAAGCTCTGCAACTACTGCGGTCGGTCAAACCCTCCAATGAAGTGTATCACGAGGCAATCCGGCTCATGAGTTTCTTAGATAACTTCAGCACAATTCCGGCAAGGCTTGTACCACACACATCTATTCTACGTGAGTTCATTGGGGACAGCGCTTTCAAATATTAGAGCGCGATGTCAAATACTATGCCGTAAGGGTAGCCAGTCTTCGTGACCCCAATTTCCTCTCAGCGTCACGTTAGATGAAAGCGCCTTGGCCAACACGGACAAAAACTCAGCTCGGGGAATTTCACGAGCACCAAAACGATCAAGGTGATCTGTGTACACCTGGCAATCTACAAGTGTAAACCCAAGCGACCCTAAATAACGAACCAGAGAAACAAACGCCACCTTCGATGCATCCGCTTGCTTAGCAAACATACTCTCACCAAAAAACGCTCGTCCTAGCGAGACCCCGTACAAGCCGCCAGCCAGTTCGCCACTCCGCCAAGCTTCAATCGAGTGTGCATATCCCAATTCATGCAACTTAATATACCCGTCCACCATCTCGGTGGTGATCCACGTACCTTCTTGCCCCGGCCGGGGTACCTCCGAGCAACGTCGTATCACCTCCGCAAAAGAGGTGTCGAAACTTAGCTGAAACTCCCCTGCACGGAGACGCCGCGCCAGCCGCCGAGGCACATGTAGTTCCAAGGGAAAAAGTACAAAGCGAGGGTCGGGCGACCACCACAAGAGCGGATCATCCTCACCAAACCAAGGAAAAATTCCTTGTTCATAGGCCGAAAGAAGAACTCCTGGCGAGAGATTCGCTCCACTAGCAACAATTCCATCCGGCGTTCCCGCATCTGGATTTGGAAAACTAATTCGCTCTTGTTCGGTCAGATAAGGAAAGTCGTCACTCACTCGTTGCCGAAACTCGCATTGTCGTCTGCGGGCCGGATAACGATATCGTCATCAACCACATCTATTTTTGCCCGGCCACCATGCTCAAAGTCGCCAAAGAGAACAGCGTCGACAAAGTAGCTCTTTATCTTATCTTCGATAAGTCTCGCAATGTTGCGGGCTCCAAACTCGGCCGAGTAACCACGCTGTGCCAACCATTTGATACAGTCTTCCGTTACCTCAAGGCTGACCTCACGCTCACGCAGCTGCTCCTCAAACTCACGAATTTCTTTCCGAACGATGTCGGCGACAACCTGGTCACCAAGCTCGTTGAAGACCACCACCTTATCGAGACGGTTCCGGAACTCGGGCGAGAAAACTCGTTCTACAGCGTCCGAAACTGCTTGCGAGGTAATCTGCCGTTCACCAAAACCAATCAGAGGCCGCCCAATTTCCCGGGCACCGGCATTTGAGGTCATAATGAGAATGACGTTGCGAAAATCGGCCTTCTTACCGGTGTTGTCGGTCATGGTCGCATAGTCCATAACCTGAAGTAGAATATTGAAGATATCCGGGTGCGCTTTCTCAATCTCATCCAACAGCAGCACTGCATGTGGAGTCTTACGAACGGCGTCAGTAAGGAGCGCGCCGTCCTCGTAGCCGACATAACCTGGAGGTGACCCAATAAGCCGTGACACGGTATGTTTCTCACCGTACTCACTCATATCAAAACGATGAAGTGCGACTCCAAGAGTATCCGAGAGTTGCCGTGCAAGTTCAGTCTTACCTACTCCGGTGGGACCAACAAACAGGAAAGAAGCCACCGGTTTTTGCCCATGGCGAAAACCGGCCCGTGACCTCTTTACAGCCTGGACGACCGAAGCGACAGCCTGCTCCTGACCAAAAACGCTGGCCGTTAGATCCGCCTCAAGGGTCTTAAGCCGATCTTTTTCCGACGTAGATACACTCTTCACCGGAATCTTGGCCATTTTGGCTACGACCTTCTCGACCAGTCCTGCGTCAATCTCAATGATCTCCGGCTCGTCTATCTTAGGCTCATCTGTATTCTCGGTTAATGTGCCAGGCTCTTCCAAGGTCTCAAGATCTTCTGCGGTCTCGGATCCTTCAGTGATGTTGTCTATGCCGTTGCCCGATAAAAGCTCGGCGGTACCCGCCTTTGCATGGGTCACGTTCTCACTGGGCTCTACACCCTCAATGGGTTCAGCATGCATGCGGGTATACGCACCACACTCATCTATGACGTCAATAGCCTTATCCGGCAGCTGCCGGTCGTTGATATACAGCGCTGAAAGATGCACCGCCTGCAGCAACGCGTCGTCGGTGAATTTAACGCCATGGTACTCCTCATACTTTTCTCGCAGGCCTAAGAGAATCTTATAGGCTTCGTCCTCGGTAGGTTCGTTAACGTCAATCTTTTGAAAGCGACGAGATAAGGCCCGATCCTTCTCAAAATGACGCTTGTACTCATCATACGTGGTAGACCCAATGCACCTCAAGCGACCGCTAACCAAGGCCGGTTTAAGCAGGTTTGAGGCATCAAGTGAACCACCGGACACGGCACCGGCACCCACAATGGTATGTATCTCATCGATGAACAAGATCACCTTTTCTTGTTTCTCGAGCGCTTTAATGACCTGTTTCAAGCGTTCTTCAAAGTCACCTCGATACCGCGTTCCCGCAACCAAGGCTCCCATATCCAAAGAATATATAGTGAAATTACGCAGCAAGCGTGGAACCTTGCCCTCAAAAATCCGCTGAGCCAACCCCTCGGTAATTGCTGTTTTTCCGACACCAGGGTCACCTAGATGCACGGGATTGTTCTTGAGTCGGCGACATAACACCTGTACAGTGCGTTCAAGAATGTCTTCACGACCTACCAAAGGCTCCAGCACACCTTCGCTGGCAGCAGCCGTGAGATTTCGGGTAAACTGCGAAAGTGGATCTTTCTTCTTTTTACGGTCTTGGCCAGCCGGGCTCCCTTCATCGGCATGTGGAAACGGGGAAGACTCATCCTCGTCTTCCTCAGCAAGCTCGTCCTCTTCCAGCCCAGTTTCTTCACTG
>CAZQIK010000084.1:4736-6697 GCA_964593085.1 uncultured Spirochaeta sp. | reverse complement strand
CCGGAAGGCCTCAAACCCGGTGAAAAGCATTTGCATAGTGAGTACCCGCAGGCCGCTTCTGCGCCGCAGAAAAAACCCCGGAATTTCGCGCAAAATTTCGAAAAAATAGCCAAGCGCATACAACACCGCAGCGAGGCGGCGTAGCGTGCCTGCTCCAAGCTTCTCAAGAAAGCCCGCGTTCTGTGCCAGCAATGTGATAAAGCTGCTCCTTTACGTGAACCTATTCTATGCGGGAACTCCGGCAAAAACAAGCCGGAGAGGCGCTCATCATGAGCGCCTCTTAGCTCAACAAAGCTTCCAAGAACCTATCCTCAATCTCGCTGTTCTCTGCTGTCCTCCCAAGACGCCGATCCGGCCGTTGGAAGCCGTGAAAGTCGCTTCCAGCGGAAACCAAGAGTCCGTTGCGCTCCGCCAGTTTCTCTAGGCGCCTGCACTCGTCTAATGTGGCGTTGGAGTGATACGCCTCAATACCGTCAAGCCCTAGCTCTTTCCATTCGGCAAGCTTAGTATCCAGCTTAGTAAAGGTCATTTGCAGCGATAAGGGATGGGCAATATATGCTTTGCCGCCGCCCCGGTGAATGACGCGTAGGGCCTCGGCAAGTGCAATGCTCTCCCTGCGCCTGAAGAAGCGCTTTCCGTCGCCGATGTAGCGTTCAAAGGCCTTTTGCTCGGTGGACACCACCCCTTTTTGCACCAAGTAACGAGCAAAATGAGGCCGGCCCACATTAGTTCCTCCGGCAATTTGAATAAGTTCGTCATACGAACACTCAATTCCTGCCTCGCGTATAGCTGCTACCATTTGAAGGTTCCGGGTAGTACGGTTTTCTCTAATCACTGCTAAGGCACTGCCCAGCTCCGGAGAATCCGGCTTAAGATTGAGTCCGAGTAGATGAAAGGATCCGTGCGTATACCCAATATCAAGCTCAACTCCAGGGAAAAACTGCAAACCGTGGTGCTCTGCCTCGGCGGCTGCTTCGGATGCTCCGGAAACTGTGTCGTGGTCGGTAAGGGCAATTGCGCGCAATCCGGCTAGCGCCGCCGCTTGTATGAGTTTGGTTGGAGTAAGCGTGCCGTCTGATGCAGTTGAGTGAGTGTGTAGATCAATCATGTTGCCTTTAGCATCCGAATAAGGAGGGTCTCGGTCAAGCCTTGGCCCAAAAAGCCTGGCGGCAGTTGCATTGCTAGGAATTCACACGCTTTTGGTTCCTTTTCTGTGCCGGACTGCCGATACTTGTAGCTGAGGCGGGATCTCCTTAGCTTGATTTTCGCCTATGAGTAGTTTAAAGTTCAGCGCAAGAGGAGCACAAAAGTGCCGAAGGCGAGCACCTACAAAGCCAACAGCGTTATTTATTTTCAAGGCGACGTCGGAGATAAGATCTATATCTTGCAGTCCGGTACGGTAAGTTTAAACTCCAACGATATAGAGACCGGCGAAGAAATTCACGATCAGATCAAAACTGGTGAATTCTTCGGTGTTAAATCTGCACTTGGTAAGTACCCGCGGGAAGAGAACGCGGTTGTGCTTGCTGACGCTGCAGTTGTTGTCTTCTCAGTGCCGGAGTTTGAACAACTCTCACTTAATAACACTCGTATTGTCATGAAAATGCTGAAAGTATTTTCTAACCAGCTGCGGCGACTACACACCAAGGTTAGTGGACTTATGGAAGGGGGGGCGCAAACCAACCCTGAAGATGGGCTCTACCGTATTGGTGAGTATTACATGCGTAAAAAGCAGTATGCACAGGCATTGTACGCCTTTAATAAATACTTGACCTACTATCCGTCGGGACAACACCAAGCCGACGCTGCGCGCCACGCCGAGACTGCTGAGGAGTTTGCCCAGAAGTATGGCCCTGGGAAAGGGCCGTCGGCTCCAGGCTTTCAAGGCGCGTCTCCTGGCAGCAGCGAGCCGAGTAGCGGAAGTGGCGGAGCCAGCGTAAGCGGCGGAAGCGGCGGAAGCG
>CAZQIK010000084.1:0-4636 GCA_964593085.1 uncultured Spirochaeta sp. | reverse complement strand
GAGCCGAGTAGCGGAAGTGGCGGAGCCAGCGTAAGCGGCGGAAGCGGCGGAAGCGTTGGCGGGCAGAATCTCTCGGAATCGGCAAAGGCATACTACGAAGCAGTCTCGAGCTTTAGCCGGGACGACTTCACAAAGGCACTCGAGCAGTTCAAGCAGGTGGCGGCATCTGGTGGTGACGAGGAGTATGTGCTCAAAGCGACATTTGAGATTGGCCGGTGTCTATTTGGGCTTGAACGATACGACGCAGTTATTAAACACTACACCGGCCTTATTCAAAAATTTCCTCGGCTGCCGGATCTAAACGAGGCCCTTTTCTATTTGGGGCGTGCGTATCAGGCATCTGGGGATGCGTCCCGTGCGGCTTCTTTCTTCAAGAAAATCCTCTCGATGGATGATGTAGATGAAGGCCTGCGTCGGAAGGTAAACAAAGCCGTACGCGCGCTGGAGGGCAACTAAGTCATGGATATGAATCTAGCCGCCTTTGAACGCTTTGCGGTTCACTTTCACAAGGGAGATCTTCTGTTTTGTGAGTATGAGCCGGGAGATGCCTTTTATCTTATACAAAAAGGTCGTGTGCAGATCTCGAAGATCATGGGCGATATAGAAAAGACTATTGATATTCTCCAGCCAGGCGAAATTTTCGGGGAGATGGCAATTCTTGAGGAAGCGCCGCGGTCGGCGAACGCTGTTGCCTTAGATGATGTCAAAGTTTTAGAGTTCAACCGCGCGAACTTCGAGGTGCTTATGCGCGGCAACCCTCAAATTGCACTTAAGCTACTCAAACTCTTCACGAAGCGAATTTATGACCAGCGTCGACGGTTCATGATCCTGACTTTGGAAGATGTCCATGCCAAGGTCGCCGACGTGTTCTTAATGATTGACGAGTCTCAACCATCAAAAGATGCGGACACAGGGCAACGCGTGTTCTACACCACACCCGACGATATTGGTCACTGGGCTGGTATTTCTCCAGAAAAAAGCCGGGAAGTACTGCAGCACTTTGTCAGTCAGCGCCGTGTTGAGATTTATCAAGACCGAATCGTCGTCCGCAATATCAATGACTTTGCCCGGTTTGTGAACTCACGGCGAAAACGCTAAGTCCCCGAGTTTCTGCTTTCCGTTCTCACGCGCTCTACCGGTACGAGCGATGCTCGTTCCCGAAGGCGAGCTGTGGCCTTAAAACGGGGTACCGCGTGCTCTGCTTTGGCAGGAATGAGGAGCTCCTCACCTGTTGCCGGGTTACGTCCCACGCGTGCTTTTTGTGCCGCCCGAACATGCAGATCCACCGTACCAAGCTGACCCAATGACACGCGCTCACCTAACATAAGCCCGGTCTCAATAGTCATGAGGTAGTCGTCAATAATGGACTTAGCTTGAGCCTGGGTTGCTCCATTGCGAGCTGCTACATACTGCACAATGGAGCGCAGCGTGAAACGGTCTGGAGCCTCCTCCGGGTCGGCTGTAAGTGTTCTGTTGGCATGTACAAAGCTGTTAGTCAGGAAGATTGATGCCTGACGCAGGCGTTCAACCTGATCTGCTGGCTTCACGTCCTCTGAAAAAGAAGCAATGAACAAGATTTCCGAACTTCTTTTAATTGGAGCCCCCGAGAAAGTGGCCACGCTATCTACACCGAGGTCGTCGGTTAGCTGAACAGCGTCGGCGCCTGTTAGCTCGGGTACGTCGCTGCGCAGCGCAATACTGGCATACTCAAAGCTGCGTGTCGGTGAGTCTTCCGGGCTGCTTGCCGCCGTACCGCCTATGTCGACGGGACCCAAGACTATGAGAGACCCGGAATAGGTCAGGATTAATGCCCCGCGTGGGTCGGCGTGTGAAAAGATATCTTCTTTGGTCATGTGCAGAGACTCAATCTGTTCATGAAACAGGTGAGTTTTCTCAAACCAGTTTTCTACTACTGCCGGAAGCGCCTCCTTAGCCGAGCCAATACTCGTTTGTTGTGCAACGGATTCAAGGTGCCGCTTCATTTTTTCAGATAGTTGCTCGAACTCTCCCACAATATCCTCCTCAGAACTGGAATTCCCACACAAACCGTGCAATGCTCTGAATATACCACATTTTAAAGGAGTCACCGTGGGAGAGTACTTAGATCAAGTTCCGGAGAAGATCCAGGAACACATTCGACGAATAACAGCCAGTTCCGGTTTACCGGATACAGCAGAGTCGGTGGAACAAATTGCCGAGGGTTGGCTTGAGAAAAAGAGTCTGTTTGAACGGCGGATGAGTGAAAATGGAATGAACGAGGTTATGCTCTTTGACGGTGACGAGGCTCATGGTGCGCTCATCTTCACGTATTCTGGATCACTACTCACCATCGGGCCAGTCACCGAGACAGGGCGCACCGTTGAGTATACCTCTATTGGACTGCGGCAAGATGTACCCGATAGTGCCGTCGCAAATGATAGCTCTTTCAAGGGAGATATACTAGTCGACTCGGTGGCCGAGTTTACGGATGGGCCTATTGCGAAAAGCTCACCCGTGTTGGCCATTGCTGTTCTTGGAGAGGATCTGGATCCGGAGGAAGAGCAAGACCTGCTCAGCGAAGTTACCCAGGTTCTGACCGAGGATTTTGTAGAGGTGAACAAGACCATTGTGCAGTCCTAATGAGTACCAGTGACAAGCTTATAGACGCACTGCACCGTATTTCGGTTCGCAGCAAACCACCTGCGGCGCATGAGACAGCCGACGAGTTGGCGGCTGTCTGTCGGGTTTTGGAGTCCGAGGACCCACAGCTGCGGCCAGCTGGCTCAGACGGATTCCCAGGGGGTATCGTGTACCTGCGTCCTGAGCTGCCTTTGGTGGTGCTGCCGGACATACATGGACGCATCGAGCTGGTACTGGCAGCGTTGTCGGCCTCGTATCCGGACCACGGAATTGAGGAGCCGCTACTCTATGCCCTGGATTCTAGCCGCGCACAGCTTCTGTTTGTCGGAGACTATGTGCATGCAGAGGCGCGCGCGCGGGAGCGGTGGATGCATGCTTTCGAAGAGTTCAGCGGTGGTTTCAAGAAACATGTTGCTATGGATCAAGAAATGAACGAGAGCCTGGGGGTAGTGCAGGCCTTTGCGTTGCTCAAGCAGTCATATCCCGATATGGTGCATGGACTCAAGGGTAACCACGAAAACATCAGCAATGAAGAAGGCGAAGGAAACCATTCATTTGGCAAGTTTGTGCTTGAAGGCGCTATGGTTGCAGAATACATGGACCGCTTCTACGGTGGGGCGGCGTTTGAGGCTCTGTACAGGCTGGAGAAGTCCCTGCCGCTGCTTGCGGTGGGGTCATCTTATCTTGTCAGTCATGCTGAACCGGCACGGTTCTTCGAGCGAGAGGAAGTTATTGAGTACCGACGCTCCCCTGAGGTTGTAGAGGGTTTGACCTGGACCGATAACGACCAGGCCGAGCCTGGAGCGGTGCATGCTATGCTGGAGCATTATCTCCGGCACAGTGAGCCGAGTGAGGCAATCTATTTGGGGGGGCATCGACCCGTTCCAGATTTGTATGCCCTCCGGGCGGAAGGGCGATATGTCCAGTTTCATAATCCGGCCCGTTATGGCGCAGCTGTACCACCCGTGAATAGATTATTTGATCCCGACCGTGATGTGCTGGAACTTCAAAACAACAGGACGATTTTTGATGGCTAAGGCGATTGAGTCTATTGGAAAGTACCGCGTCCTCAAACAACTTGCCCAAGGCGGTATGGGAGCGGTCTACACGGCACAGCACCCGACACTTGATCGTACCGTCATTATTAAGAAACTGACGCTGCGGGGAAGTGCGGATATTCGCGAGCGGTTCCGTCGTGAGGCGCAGATCATGATGGATTTGCGAAACGACGCAATAGTCGATGTCTACGACCATTTCCGCGAAGGCTCGTCTTACTACATCGTCCTTGAGTACGTTGACGGATTGTCGCTGGAGAGCCTTATTCAGAAGCGACGCTACCTTCCCAGTGCTATGGCGTTGCTCATTGTGCGGGAGGTCTGTCGTGGCTTGGCCTACGCTCACGAACGTGGAGTTGTGCACCGCGACATTAAGCCCGCCAATATTCTCATATCAAACGACGGCGAGGTAAAGCTTGTCGATTTTGGAATTGCGACGATCCACGGTAGTGAGGTGCCGTCGGAGCTGACCCGCGAGGGAATGACTCTTGGGACGCCGAGTTACATGGCCCCGGAACAGTTCCACAATACCCGCGCGGTTAATCATCGGGCCGACATCTACTCGGTGGGTGTTGTTCTGTATGAAATGGTCACCGGCAAAAAGCCGTATCCGGCATCGTTTTCAGCAGAGGTGGTTGCCAAGATTCAGAAGGGTAGATATCCGCGGCCGCGAGGCGTTAATCCAAAGGTTTCGGCGTTTGCCGCCCGTCTGATCAGGCGGCTGCTGAAGCCGCGTCCGGAACGCCGCTTTTCCGATTTAGAACAGGTGATCCGGCGAATTAATCGTCATTTGCGGCTAAAACCTCATGGACGGGCAACAGCTCAGATTAAGCGCTACGTGGCGGGTGAAGAAACGGCTGGTAGGGTTCGTCGGAGCAAGGGGTTCGTCGCGGCGGTGTTGCTCGTGTGTGCGTTGCCGCTTGTGCTTGGCGCTGGCTGGGGAGTCCGCCAGGGCTATCACC
>CAZQIK010000083.1:0-6823 GCA_964593085.1 uncultured Spirochaeta sp. | reverse complement strand
GCGAGGAGCCCACATGAGGCCAATATCAAACCGAGTTGGAATTACGTGACGTCCGGCCGGAATATACCCTTCCTCACCCTCACGTTTCTCTTCCGGAAGAGCACCGCTGGAAAGACTCTCGTTGACCTCGCTCAGGCTATTCTCGGAGTAGTTCAGGCGCGTGTCTCCCAAGTGCCGACCTGCGAGGCCAAGCGTGAAGTCGCTGTACTGAAGCAGAAGCCCTGCATCAAGGGAGAAGCCGAAGCCGTTGAGAGAACGGGTGATGTCTTGGTAATCTTCGTCGCCGCCGCCCGGCACACCGAGATACTTCTGCAGGGCAGCGTCGGACGCGTCGTTGTCAAACAGCGAGCGAACCCGCACAAAAGGGCGCACCGAACCGCCCGCGGCAACCTGCACCGGCCCAAGCTCAAAGGGAAAGCCTAAGCCGCCGACAAAGCTGATCTCGGATGTAGAGGTGCCGGTAATTCCCCCGGGAAGTTCTTCACCAAAGAAAAATGAGTCTGAAGTAAAGCGCAGCCCTATACCCAGACCGCCGCCCACATATCCAACTCCCCCTGAAGCCCCAATTCCCATACCGTTGCTGGAAAGTTGTCCCTCAATACGCTCAAGAGTGGAGTCATCTTCTATATCGCTGTCTGCAAAAAAGAGCTGCATAGTCTCAACTGCCTGGGTTGGACTGCTGTGGACCCAGCCCTGCAGATTAAGCAGAGTGAAACTGCCCCGACCTAAGGCAAAGGCGGCAGGGTTTATGAACAAGGAACGATATCCACGCGCCGAGGCTACACTAGAGTCCCCCTGCGCCATGTGTACCGGATCAAAAACCGCGACCGGCGCTTCACGTACCGTGTTTGCGGGCAGCAAGCCTGCAATGAAAATGAGTAAAGCAACGATGAGCGGTACGGTCGGAGTTGCGCGATCAGGCATAGCTTTCCTTACTTCGAGATCTTCTGCTAGATAATCGGCACAATATCACAACTGGCATAGAATTTCGGGACTTAGCATAGAATAAAAAGAGCATGAGCGCCGCAGTCGAGCGTGATACAGCCAGCGAACGGCGTTAACCGCCGACGACGGCCTCTACCCGAGATAAACCTTGCAATGCGGCAGTATGATTGGGGTTCATCTCCAAGGCCTGGCGATACGCCGCCTCAGCGTACTCATGGTCGTTTATTTGCTCCCGGACATATCCAAGGCGCACCCACCAGTTGATGTTCTCATCTTCGTGATGCAGCGCAGTAGTTATGGCGATATCCGCTCGGTTGAACTCACCCATGCGAATAAAAATCTCACCCATATTGAAGTAGACCTGCGGAATATGCACACCTTGGGGTCGAATAGCGGTGTATTGCTGGTATAACTCAAGCGCACGTTCGTTGTTGTTTAACCTGAAGTTTGCCTCTGCTACTATGTGTACAATTCGATGGTCAAAGCGCGCAACAGCAAGCGCCCGAGTGCCGTACTCAAGCGCCTCTTCATTGCGATTCTGGGCAAGTAAACTCCAACCCAACACGCTGTAGGCGTTCATGTTTCGCGGCATTTGTTCTATTTCATCAAGTGTCGCCCGAACCGCCGCGTTATACCGACCGTTGCGATACAGCTGCAAGGCATCCGGGGCCTGAGCTACCGACAGTGCAGTAACCCCCACAAAAAAAAGCGCGGCCAATCCAGCAATTTGTTTCCGTTTCATGCGAATGCTCCCCTCCCGAGGCTTATATTCGTTCCGCACTCCGATCAAGCGGCGGCATACTGCAGCTACCGTTGAGCCTACACCCACTCTGAACGATAAGATCTGGCGCAAACACACTGCCGTCAAGTTCTGAACCGGCAAAAAGCTCAATGCGCTCAGTCGCATGCACCTCACCCATCAGAGTTCCCTTAACGCTGATCCGCCCGGCGTGAATAGTAGCGTTTACCCGAGCACCGGGATTCACGTAGACATCGCCCTTGGAATCTATATGCCCTTCAAGACTGCCTTTAATCACGAGCCCGTCCGAGAAACTGAGCTCTCCTTCGAACTCGACATCTTCTGCAAGCACGGTCTCCATCTCACTTTCTTCAATCTGACGCACACGTAAGTCGCTCATCTCCGCCCCTTTTGCTGTCTGAATACTAGATTGCCGCCGAGAGTTGTGTCAAGCGTTTCATACAGCTGCGCGGTTGTATATGCTGCTCTATTCTATATCTTGTCGGCAATGCGTTGAAAGGCATCTTGCAGCCGCCGACGCACCTCTGCTGTGTACGGATTATGGCGCTGCAGGTCCAAAAAAAGCTGTTCCGGGTCGTTACAGGTTTGCTCCACTAACTGCAAAATGCGGGTGTAGCCAAGTGTGGCAATAGGACTGGACTCAAGCTCCAACTCACCAAGCACTCGCCCAATGAGATGGGTTATGCCCTGGGTCGATGCCGCACTTCTGTCGTGTTCCTCAGGGCTCATGGTGTGCACCTCAAGCCCAAGTTGCTCAAACTCCTGGTGCCAAAACTCGGCCTTTTCCGAGTCCACCCGAACCGGTGAAAATACCATAGGAAGCCGGGCGTTTGGCTCACGCGCAGAGTCCGGCCCAAACATAGGATGGGTACCGATAACTTCTACCTCCGCGGGTAGTATACGCTGCATGAGTTCCACTGGGTACATCTTGACCGAGCAGGTATCCAATACCAATGCACCGGGGGGAAGTATCATTGCGAGATCCTCAAGAACCGGTTCCATGGCCGAGATTGCAACACACAGGAAGACTGCATTGCACCCTGCAAGATCTTCCAGGTTCCCACGCCGCACACCAGCAGGCGTAGCCCGCGTGTTGGAACGATTCGCGACGGTAACCTCGTACCGTGTTGCGAGCATTTCCGCCCAAAAAGCACCAAAACGCCCGAGACCATAAACACCAACCTGCATTGCACCATCATAGCCCGCTTTTGGCCTCTACTACAACACGGAAGTTTGTTTCGAAGTTTGACAATTCGCCTGTCTGTGCTACTATATCACATCATTTTATACCGATTCGCGGAGGTTCCCGTTATGGCATTTATCGATCGCATGCGCAGTAAAGCGCAGAAATTACAAAGAAAACTCGTTCTACCCGAGGGTACCGAGCCCCGTACAATACAGGCGGCTCGCATACTCACCGACGAAAAGCTGGCGGCAAAGGTAACGCTCATTGGCTCACCGGACGCAATTAGCGAAGTGGCGAAACAAGAAGGCGTATCCTTAGAGGGTATCGATGTTGTAGACCCTGCTGCCTCACCAGACAAAGACCGTTATGCTGCCGAGTATCATGAGTTACGCAAGCACAAAGGCTTAGATGAGGCAGGCGCTGCAAAGCACATTATTGAGCCGCTGAACTGGGCCGCAATGATGGTGCGCTTAGATGATGCCCAGGCAATGATAGCAGGGGCCGAAAACTCAACCGGTAACGTGTTGCGCGCTGCGTTGGCAATAATCAAAACCAGCCCAGGCACAAAAGTCGCCTCCAGCTGCTTTGTTATGCAAATGAAGGACACGAAGTGGGGAGCGGACGGACACATGATCTTCTCCGACTGTGCAACAGTACCCGACCCCGATGCAGCATCCATGGCCGAAATTGCCATTGCCGCAGCCGAAAGCTGCCGCAACTTCCTTGAGGTTGAGCCCAGTGTTGCACTCCTCTCTTTCTCTACCAAGGGTTCTGCAAGTCACCCAGCAGTCGACAAGGTGGTACAAGCACTTGAGATTGTGAAAGAAAAAGCACCAGATCTAAAGGTAGATGGTGAGCTTCAGGCCGATGCAGCCATTGTGCCAGGAGTTGGAAGCAAGAAGGCGCCAGGCTCGGAAGTTGCCGGAAATGCCAACACATTAGTATTTCCTGACCTTTCAAGTGGCAATATATGTTATAAACTGGTACAACGTCTTGCCGGTGCCGAGGCCTACGGCCCGTTTTTGCAGGGCTTTGCAAAGCCGGTAAGTGATCTCTCCCGCGGGTGTTCAGTTGAGGATATTGTAAATACCTCGGCCGTTACCCTGTGTCAGGGAGCATAACAAAGAACAGGGAGTAACAACATGAAGGTGCTGATCTGCGGCTACGGCCGAATGGGACAGGAAATTGAGTCCGCCCTGCTAACGCGGGGGCACGAAGTCACAGCTCGTGTTGATCCAGATCCTAACCGCGGTGATGTACGCTCCCTGAGCGCCGAGCTGCTCACAAGCAGCGAAGGCGTTATTGAGTTTTCTCTTCCAGGCGGCGTTATCTCCAACGCCGCACTCTATCACTCCGCCAGCATCCCGGCGGTAGTGGGCACCACCGGTTGGGAAGCCGACCGCGACACGGTACGGGAGATGTACCAGAAGGAGCAAGGTGAGCAGGTCGGAGCAGCCCTGCTCTATGGCTCCAACTTTTCTATTGGCGCCAACCTCTTCCGTGTACTCAGCGAGTTTGCCGCTCAGATTATCGGACCCATACAAGACTACGACATCACGATGCTGGAAAAGCACCATAGCGGTAAACAGGACAGCCCTTCGGGTACCGCCATCACGGTAGCCGAGAGCCTTATCAAAGCACACCCACGAAAAACCCGCATAGTTACGGAGAGGCTGGACCGCCGCATTGAACCCGATGAGCTACATCTGGCAAGCCTACGTGGCGGCTCGGTTCCGGGCACTCACAGTGTAGAGTTTGACTCTGCTGCCGACACCATTAGCATCACGCACACCGCCCGCAATCGCGGGGGCTTTGCGCTTGGAGCGGTTCTCGGTTTAGAATGGCTTTCGGGCCGCACCGGGTTTTTCTCGGTGGAGAACTTCATTGAAGATGTTGTAGCACAGGCCCGGCACAATCACGCATAGAGCACGCATAGAGACAGATATCGATGTAGAGATCAGGAAGGAGCTCATAATGTTCAGAGGTGTATTTACCGCGTTGGTAACCCCGTTTAACAAAGATCAGAGTATTGACGAGGGCGCCCTACGCGCATTGGTTGAGTTTCAGATAGAAAAGGGCGTATCCGGCCTGGTTCCGGTAGGCACCACTGGCGAAAGCCCCACCGTGACGCATGATGAAAATATTCGCATTATAGAAATTGTCATTAACCAAGCAGCTGGGCGGGTCCCTGTTTGTGCTGGTACGGGCTCGAACAGCACGAAAGAAGCGGTGGACATGTCCCAACGTGCACGCGAGATTGGCGCGGCGGCTACCCTGCAGGTAGCTCCGTACTACAACAAACCGAACCAGGAAGGTCTGTACCGCCACTTTTCAACAATTGCCGACTCGGTCGACCTGCCACAGATTGTGTACAACATTCCCGGACGCACCGGAAAAAACATTGAAACCGAAACGGTACTACGCCTTGCACAGCACCCCAACATCCAAGCCCTCAAAGAGGCTTCCGGTAGCATTCCGCAAATGATAGATGTTTTAGCAAACAAACCTGACAGTCTCGCCGTCCTGTCAGGCGACGACAATTTAGCACTACCTCTTATTCTTATGGGTGGCTCCGGCGTGGTGTCGGTTGCAAGCAATCTTGCCCCAGCCGCAATTGTAGGCATGGTTAACTCGGCCATTGAGGGTCATCTTGAGCAAGCTCGCGCGGCGCATTACCGGCTACTCCCACTCTTTAAAGCGATGTTTGTCGACACCAACCCGATACCAGTGAAGTATGCCCTCCACCTCATGGCACGCGTCCAGCATGTCTACCGGCTGCCGCTCTGTCCATTAGCCGAAGCCGACAAGCGCAAGGTTGAAGAGGTCGTGCGCGACCTGGCCTTGGCATAGGTTCCAGCCACCGGCAGCCTACCCGGAAAGCGTGTTGGCAACCCGCACAAAGTCCTGCACACTCAGTGCCTCGGCACGCATGCTCGTCTTTATTGATGTCGCATCGAAAGCCGCTATGAGTCGCTCCAGACCGTACTCGGTTTCCAGCGTGGAACCCTTGAGATTATTAAGAATAGTCTTACGGCGAGACGAGAACAGTTCCCGCACCAGCTGGCTCAGCAAAATCGGATCACTAATGGTATGGTCCGCGCCGGGAGTTATCTCAACCACACTCGACACCACCTCTGGAGCCGGATAAAAACACCCGGGAGTAACATCAAACACCTTACGCATGCGGGCTCGCGTACCGCACAAGACCGAAAAAGCAGAGTAGTCCTTGCTCCCCGGGCCAGCTACCATTCGGTGTGCCAGCTCACGTTGAACCATCACTACCATTCTGCGGGCACAGATGCCATTCTCAAGGACGGCAGCAATTATAGCAGATGCTACGCTATAGGGCAGGTTTCCCAACAGGTAGTCGGGGTTACCCTGTTCAGCATGCACCTCCACCAGGGTTTTAGCCGCGTCTCCTTGCACTACGCGAAACTGTTCAAAACGCGCGCCAAGCGTGTCGCTGAGAAAACGTACAAATGCCCAGTCAATCTCAAAAGCAGTTAGGCGCGCCCCACGCTCAAGTAGCTCTTCGGTCATGGAGCCCAGGCCGGGTCCAATCTCCCACACGACGGCGCCACGCTCTACATCCAGCTGATCTATGATGCGACGGCGGACATCGCCCGAGATGAGAAAGTTTTGCCCCCAGCGTTTTTTAAGTCCAGCACCCAGCTCGTCGAGCAGACCGGAGATATCACGCGGGGAGTTATGATTCATGCAGCCTCCGGCTTATAGGTGTGCTTAGGTAGCGTAGTTCCCGATAGTACACGAGAAGCAGGAATAGTGTTAAGGCAAGCCAGTGAGCCCACTCCATTCCGTTGGGAGTAGCAAGTGCGGGCGCGCGACCAGCAAACTCAGCAAACCCAATAAGCGCGCGGTAAATGAGACCCAGTCCCGCAGCAGCAAAGCTTGGTACACCGAGGCCTGCGGGG
>CAZQIK010000082.1:0-6827 GCA_964593085.1 uncultured Spirochaeta sp. | reverse complement strand
GGGCCGCCTCAAGATAGTGCAGGACCGCGTCGTAATAGCGCCCGCGCGCCTCGAATTCCTGGGCGCGCTGTTCCGGCACCGCTATAGCGTCTATGCGTTCTTGAAACACGGCTTGTAGACGCTCACGTTCGGCCTCCAGAGACGCTCGTTCGTAGGCCCCCAATAGATACACCGTGACTGCTTCGCCACGACGCTCCACGTAGCGATCTACTACACGAAAGCCCGCCACCCGCGCCGCGCCGGTCTGCCGCACTGTCTGGGAAACCGAGCTCTCAAACTCATCAAGTGATGCCTGCGCTTCGGCGGTCGTGTCGGTGGTAATGCGAACACCCATGTAGCGGACAATCTCGTCAATCATCGTGGCCGTTGCAACCGTCTCCGCCTCGGCCACATTACCCGCTGGGTCTCCAGCCACCCCGACAAAATACTCGTTTGTAGCGTCACCACGAGGTGGAGTCTGAACCCAGTCGGGAGGCTCTGAGGACGCCCCACCGCTTCGGTCCGCCGCCCCCGGGGAGGCACACCCAAACACCCCAAACACAATGAACGCCGCGGCAATGAGAGATATGCTAAAGATGTGTACCTGCCGTATAGCGCCATGTGTTTGCATGAAAAAACTCCCCGGTCTGCGGTTGAGAGGCCGTTTAGAGGCCTTGTTCGAAGGCGTCCTTCACCCGGTCACGCACCGTTGCCTGCTCCTCGGTAAACTCAGTATCAACGCCATCAAGGGCGTCCTGGACCATGCGGTCAAGTGTGTCCTCCGGGATCGTATACAACACAACATATGTATACGCGTCCTCTTCTACCTCGCCGTCGGCGTCAAAGTACCGCATCCGGACCCAGTAGTCGCGCGCTGCACGGTAACCCGAGAACTCCTGATCCGAAAAGGTTGCTACAACCTGCTCCATGTAGTTCTCTACCAGATCCATGTCGCCCGCAGCTGCTCCGGCAAACCGAGTCTGCACGCGGTTCTGCACCGTCTGAGCTATGCTGCTTGCCGCTTGGAAGTTACGCGTCCAGAGTTCGGCACCTTGCAGGCTTTGTGCACGAGGCGACTCAAACTTAAAGACATACTGTTCGTCAAACTCAGACAGGTTTTCAATCTCGTCGACCTCCATTGTTACCCATTCAGGCACTGGAGTTCCCCATTTGTAGTTCTTGTGATCAACCATTTCTGGACGTCGAGTGGTAGGCTCCGCCACAGTTGGCCGAGTTTCTTCTGGTTCCGGCTCGGGCGAACTCGCACAACCGGCAATAACAAGGGCCAACAGAACACCAAATACAACACCATAGCTTCTCAGTTTCATTCCAGATCCTCCATTGAATGCGGCTAACCGCTTAAGCGGCGCCATCATACGTAAATTTTATTGGTTACAATCCCGTATCAAAGGTCAAAGATTTGCCACGTGTCATGACCAGGTACAAACCGTCAAGGCCAGCAACGATATCCGACACATCGTAGATCAGGTCTTGGAGGTCGTCACTACGTCCAAAATAATACACCGCCCACTGCGTCTGTTCTGCTGTTTGCGAAATTGTTGTCATATCCGCCACCCGTGCGCTCAGCCGACGACGGAACTGACTAATTAGCCGAGGATCACTGGTGTTGGTAAAAATTAAGTCGTACCGCACACCGCGCGAGAGATACCCGGCCATCTGTATGCGGGACTGCTCGACTACATCTGGCATTGCCTGGAACACCGTCGACTGCACCGCGTTCAACGTAGCGTCGTCTGCGGAACTCCTACTTAGCGTGCGAGGACTGCGCCGGTTCACCGTGCCAAGCAACTGTCCGGTCGAGGTCTCAAACATTCGCAATGTCACGTTAGCCGTTGCGTAGTGGTTTCCGCTCTGCGACTCGCTCCCGGTTAAGGCGTCGACCTCAATATACATGTCGGCGTTGAGTCGTTGCGCAATCCACTGGATCATGCTCATTTCTCGGCCGGTCTCGGCCTCGTACACAAACTGCTGATCTTGGCGCAAGCTTTCTACCTGGGCGGCATCTACTGCAAAATAGCCGTTGCTGGTCAAAAAGCGGTTGGCCTGCGCTACCGCACTTCGCATAACAAACGGATCTTCTTCTGATTCCTCCGGGAAGTACACCATGTAGGTCATAGTGTCTACATAGCGACGGATGAAGCGTTGTTCTTCGTCCGAAGCGGATTCGTAGTCGCTGGACTCGAGCGCAAGTGCCTCGGCGGCGCCTGCTCCAGCGGTAGCAGGCGACTCTCCATGTGGTGCCTGCTCCTCCTCTACCAAACTCTGGGCTCGACCCTCACCCGTCGTCGCAGCAGACCCGGTAATGCCGTGGCGATTGAGCACCTGCTCTACCGCTGGCGTGTCGACGCGAATGACGATTTCAAAAATCATGTCCATATTGTCGACGCTACCAAGATTCTCACGGCGGGTGCGTTCCATAGTTTCGTTGTACACATACTGATTCGGATTTCGGGTGGAGTACAACACGTCTTGCAGCACCCGGCTATTGGCCCGCTCGGCCTCAACCCCAATCATATCTATAACTGCATTGCGCACTGCGTCCATCTTAGCCGCGTTCATAGCCTCGGCAAGACCGGCGCCGCGGCCACTGCCCTCGTAGTAGTCGCTGCGATCATTGCTTGCCACACCGCCCGCGTCATTGTCCCGCGGCGTGGCCGACCCAGCGCACGAGACCACAAAAAGCGCCGCACAACACAGAAGAACGGCCGCTCCGAGGCGGCCAAGACGGCTGAAACGACCATGAGCTCGGAAACGCCCATGAAGGCCGAGACCACAAACAACTTTATTACCCGGTTTTCTATTCATTCTAATCATTCTGCTCATCCCTTGTGTGCTCATTTGAAGGTTATCCCTCCCCCAACCAGAATTCCACCGTAAGACCCGAAAAAGCGATTTAGGGTAGAGTTACTCCAGTCTCGATCGTAAAAGCCCTGCCAGCCAGCAACTCCGGTCTCCAGGAATACCATGGTGTCACGGCTAATTAAGTAACTGGCCGTCAAGCGCAAGCTGCCTCCGAAATGCGTCGTGTAAAAATCATCCTCGAACAGGGAGTCATCTACCGGAACTGCTCCACCCACGCCGATGCCAAAGCTGGGATGCATCTTAAGGCGCCCGAAATAAAAGTTACTCTCTCCGCCTATATAGACGTTCATAGGAAAGAGAAACCCGAAAAGCGTGGCGGTTGTAGGGATCTCAACGCCTACTAAAGGCCGCCACTGAAAGTAGCCACGGCTTGACGCAATACGCGCGCCAAAAAGCATGAGTTCCGGTTCCTGATTTTCAAAGTTCAGCAACAGATTGGCGTACGGTGTGAAGTCGGCCCCCATGCGTGGCACTTCCTGCAACTGGTCACCAACAACAACGTCAGGCTTTGCGTATAAGAGCCGCCCAATTGAAAATTCCTCTCGCACCTCTTCCACAACCAGCAGCCCTGTTTCGTCCTGAGTTGTGTGCCCGGTGCTGGTACGGCGTTGCTGCACAACTGCGTACTCGTCACCTTTCTGCAGTCCCATGTTTTGGCCAAACTCCAAGATAATGGAGCGCCCGGCAATCTCGAGTACCCCGGTTCGAATTTGGAAGATTGGCATAGAGCGCACCCGAAACTCTAACTGGGCAGGAATGCCGTTCACCGCCCCGCGCATAGCCGTGACCGCGTTCTCATCGGTACCGGACGTTTCAACAAAGAACTGCCCAATGGTTGAGAAGTCTTCTACATTCACAAAGGTAAAGGATGTTTCAATAGTTGCTTGGTAATCCTGCTCACTGTCGCGTCGTTCCAAGTTGTAGAATGAAACCGAAGGAATAACCAAAACAAAACCGCCAACCAGCCGCTCAAAATCTTGCTCGGTGAAGGCCTGCTCACCAATGAGCACGGCCTCCGGAATTTCAAGCGTATCTTCACGGTACTGTCTAAGGGCATTCACGAAAGCATCGACATTAGACTCCTGCATGCGTTGCGTCAGGCCTATAACGTCGAAGCGCCCCATATTAATAAATACGCTGCGAATTTGTTCGTCTATGGCTCCAACCGCTTGCTGGAAGATCTCGGTGGTCTCGGACTCCACGGTGCTGCTGTATGAGAAAACATTGCCGATGCGTATGTAGGTTTGGGACTGCGGAACCGGATCGCGGGGCTCGCCATAATATGAGAGCTGGAAAACTGCTACCTGTTTGCGTTCAGAGAACTCCTGCGCAGAAACATAAGGAGAGAATACTGTCAGAAGACCAAGTAGTGCTACCGTGATAAGCCCGTAGTGACGCTTTAGCATGAACCCTCCCTATCACCGGGTTGAATGTGTTAGAGAGTATAGTCTTGTCTGCGCTTTGTTACAATTACGCTGATGAGCGCAGGTGAAAATATGTAGACCGGTAAATGCTATCAACTTGGTTGCATTCCTACTCAGCTACGTCGTCATTGTCTACGGCACCATTATTCTCGGGCGCTTCATTATTTCCAAAGTCTCCTCCAGAGTCATCTCCGGAGTCTGGGCGTCCTGCTTGCTCATTGAAAAGCTCGGAATCTGCATCCGCACCCGTTCGTACTGCAAATCGTCCCAGTACGCCCGAAAAACCGGACTCTCCGCCAAACATAGTCTCACCCGCCGCCCGCTGGAGCGGTGCGTCCGGACTACCAAGCTGCGCGTTCAGACTGCTCAGGAAAGCGGTAGGTACACGAAGCTGATCTTCAGTGAGGTTGTTCAGCACTGTCTGGGAAAGCTGCCCCTCGGAATCGGTAAAAATCACCTGCACGCGACTCTGTTCGGGGAATATCACTATTTCGATGTCGACCGGACGACCTACTACCAGTACCGGATCGGCAGTCACCGCCTGCCACTGCAGATCACGTACGCCGAGCTCCAACAGCAAACGTCCCTCAGTGTCGTGCAACAGCACCAAACGCGGGCCGCCACCTTGGGTTTTGCTGCGCACAATGACCGACATCCCAGGCTGCACATAATCCCGGTCGCTTCCACTGTCGCCCTCGCGAGCGCCGTTGCCCTGAGCGCGGTCACCCTCAAGTTCATGGACAAGAAGCCGCAGCTCAAGCGCAAAGGCCAGAAGCTTACCCTCGCTAAAGGGCAACACCGAGTCCTCTATGCTGAAGCCATCTCCAGCCCGAAGCCTGTACCCAAGGAAACTCTCCGTGCGGGTAAACTCAGGCTCACCAACAGCTTGGGCGTTGTACTCTCGTCCGGCAGTTCGAGCTCCCTGCTCGCGCAAACTCCCCTGAAAGCCAAGTAGGCTAAAATAGTTCTCCGCTCCTACAGACTCGGCGTCGGCAGCGCGCCGGACAATCATACGATGCGAGGTATTCCTCACAGTGGAGACAAAATTATAGCCGTCCCAGTCTTCCGGAGGTGAAAAAGGGAACAGTTCAAGAGTCACCGGATAGAACCCCTCTTTTGAAGGCGCTCGGATACTCAGTTCTTGCAGCCCCTCGCTGAGCAAACCTTCATGCCGCGTGTCGCCCACCGACCACCGCAGAAAAGGGTCGGCTCCCTCTGGAAAGCGTAACGATGCTATGAGAATGCCGTCCGATCCGGGATAGAGAAAGTCCGGGTGAAACTCAACGCGTTCGACGGCGTAGTCAGCCTCCGCATCACCAAGAAAAACTACTCGTTCAACCTTGCGCTCGGTATCTACTCCACGCTTGAGCTCTATACTCACTCGGTAAATACCCGGCTCGAGCATGTCGGGAAAGGGCAGTGGCTCAGGTTCGGCTCCCAGAAAACGCGATGCATCGTATTGAACAGGCTCACCAGCCGGTAGTCCTTGTTGGTCCTGGTAGGAAACAAGCACACTGAGATCCTCGTGAGCATCTGAGGACGCCCCCCGTTGTTCAAGAAGCCGAATGCTAAGCGAGTCAGCCAGCATGGCACCGTCATCAACAGTTTGTATCTGCGGTGGCTCCTCACCAGGCATGTTGGTGAAACCACCCTCGTCGGAGCACCCCCACAAGAAAAGAGATAATAATATTAATAAAGTAAGAATTGATTTTGGCATTTGCCGTATCATTCCGTCTATACCACCTGGCTATAAAGTACCGCGCACAGAAGTATATATCAAATAAAATGCTTTGTCGTCCCCTATGCAGCCGGTGTATAGTAGAGGAATGAGAGCAACACGCGCGGTTATTAGGCTTGGAAACCTCCATCATAATATTAGGACACTGCACCAACACATGGAGGCGAAGCTTGGGGGCGAAGCCCCGCAGATGTGCATTGCGGTCAAGGCCAATGCATACGGTCACGGGATAGTCCGCTGCGCCGAGATCGCCATAGGGGCGGGTGCGACCTCGTTAGGCGTAGCCACGGTGTCCGAGGGAGCCACCCTGCGTGAGGCCGGAATCCGAGAGCCAATTCTCCTCTTTAGCATTGCACGAAAGGCCGAGCTCGAAGAGCTGGCAGAACTCACGCTCTCACCCTTTGTTGCAGACGAAGCATACGTGCGGCTGCTTGACGAGGCAGCAGCAAGCGCTGGCGTAAAACTGAACGTTCACTTGAAGATAGATACCGGGATGGGCCGCATTGGGTGCCGTCCTGAGGACGCTCCACAACTTGCAGGGCAGATCCAACACTCCAAACGCCTCCGTCTGGCGGGTACGGCAACCCACTTCCCGGTGGCCGACGAGGACAACTCCCAATTCACCCGCGAACAGATCGACCTGTTCTTGCGCACCGTCAAGCAGATACGAGACGCAGGTATAAACCCAGGTTTGGTGCACGCGGCAAACTCCGGCGCTATTATCGGCTATCCGGATGTCTGGGCCGATATGGTGAGGCCTGGTATTGCAGTCTACGGTTATTACCCATCCGCCGATCAGCAAC
>CAZQIK010000081.1:2104-6831 GCA_964593085.1 uncultured Spirochaeta sp. | reverse complement strand
GGGGCAATGAGTGCCGCGCCTGCGTAGAAAACCAGCGCCGGGGCAACTCGCGAGAGCCGCAGCAGCACACCGCGGTTGGCAATGCGGTCATCCCAGCTGACGCGCGTGCTCCGGAAAAACCCGTGGATAAACCTGACCAAGAGCTTGCGGGCAATGAAGTCGGCCAGCACGGCGCCCAGCAGGAGCAGCAAAACCACAAGCAGCCGTTCGATGCCGACCGCAAGCACTCGGCCCAGCCCCAAGTCTTGGAACAGTTCAGCCAGGGCAAGCGAACCTAGTAGTGATTCCATATGGACCCTCCAGCATGAGTCGCAGCTCGCGTCTTAAGTACGTGCCTATCCTTTTTCTCGGCAAAGAATTTCAACAAGTTCAGCAAACCCTTCCGCATCATTCCTGGTGCAGACAAACCGCGGCGGATAGCTTACCAGGTGCTGCATTGGTTTGAAGTTTGCAACACCACAGGACAGATCAAAAAACTCAAACATCGGCTCATCGTTCGGTGAGTCTCCAGTAAAACAAACCAAAGAGTTGTCCTTATCCAGATCAACCCCGTACGTGGTGGAGAAGAAAAGTTTCGTGGTTGCAAGTTTGTCGTAGTTACCAAACCATGCGTTTACATGAATTGAGCTAATCTTTGCCTGAGCACCAAAACTCTCACAGATCTCTTTAATGCGTTCAGCATCCTTGAGTTCTAGAAAGGGGGGCTCTTCTTTAAAGTCAATTGCTAAGTCGAACTTCCTGGAGAACTGGTCCTTTGCAGGTCGGGTTCCAGGCACCTGCGCGTATACTGAGTCGGACATCTCCTGCATTTTTTCCTTCATTGCTTTAGGATTGACCGAGGGATGATAGAACTCCTGCAGCTTGCCGTCCTCCATGTAGAGAACAAAGGCGCCGTTCTCACCAATGATCGCTTCAACTGGCCAGTGCCGGACAATAAGGTCACACCACCCCGCTGGCCTTCCGGTCACCGGAATAACCTTGAAACCCTTTTCATGCAATCGCCAGATACTGGAGTAGGCAATCTCAGGCAGCCGCCCGTTTCTCGTGAGCGTGTCGTCGATATCGGTGAGGACATACCGCACCTGAGCGGCCTCCTGGGCCGTCATGGTTTGCACAGGTCGCATTCTCTCATTGGCTGTTTGAGCTTCGTCACGCATGTGTTGGGCTCCTTCTATGCTGATGTAAGACAAATCCGCGATGTAGTCAATATTGCCCAAGCTCGACCCGGCCGCCGTAGGTGTGTCGTAGGTTTTCATCGGTAAAGACCTCTGCAACCGGTCCCTGGGCCACAACCCGCACGTTCAGCATCGTTATGAGGTCAAAGTAGCGCTCCACGGTTTGCAGGTCGTGGTGTACCACAATGACAGTCTTGCCGCGGGAACGCATTTCGCGCAGGATTTCAACTATTGCATGCTCGGTACGCGCATCTATCCCCTGGAACGGCTCGTCCATGAGATAGATATCTGCCTCTTGCACCAGCGCCCGTGCAAGGAAACACCGCTGTTGTTGGCCGCCCGAGAGTTCGCTTATCTGTCGTTTGAGGTAGTCTTGCATGCCTACTCGCTCAAGGGCCGTATGGGCGGCTTCACGTTCGGCCGGTCCAGGGCGGCGAAACCACCCAAGCGAACCATAGGTCCCCATAAGCACTACATCAAATACCGTGGTCGGAAAGTCCCAGTCCACACTTGTCCGTTGCGGAACATATCCTACCAGCGAACGCTGCTCACGAAAAGGACGCCCAAACACACGAACACTCCCGGCCGAGGGCTCAACTATTCCCATGATAGACTTGATAAGCGTAGTCTTCCCCGAACCGTTCGGGCCGATAATGCCCATGATAGTCCCAACAGGCACCGAGAGATCGATATCCCATAATACCGCTGTCTCTTCGTAGGCGACCGTAAGATCCGAAATCTGTATAGCGAGTTCTCTAGTGCTGTTCGTATTCATGTTTCTCCAAACCGCCGCGGACAATGCCGCATTCACAGACATCGTCCTTATACAGCAGCGCCTCGCTACACAGCTGGCGGCCACCCATGGTTGGAACCAGTCCATCCTCAACCTCGGCAATGTAGCCGTGCTCAAGCCCGACCCGAATGACTTTCTCAGCAAACGCGGGCTCCCACCGAATATGCCGACGCACGCCGTCTCGGCTACAGGCGGATGTTACTCGCTCTCCGTCAACATGATGTATGAGATGCATAATAAGAAGCTGCTCGGCAAAAGCGATGCGCCGCCGGGCTCGAATGCGCAGTTTAGAGACCAGGCCACGGCGGGGTGCAAAAGCCAAGGTCAGCAGAAATATGATCCCGGTCATCATTGCCATTGCGCCGGATGTAGCAGCATTAAGATAATACGCCGCCCAGAAACCAATGATGGCACTGAGCACAGCAAAAAGCACACTGAGCAGCAGCATGCTCTCAAGCCGCTTGCTCAAGAGAAAGGCCGATGCTGCGGGGGCAACCAGCAGCCCCACTACCAAGACAGCTCCGACCGCCTCAAAGGCACCCACAATGGTAATGGACACTGTGGTCATGAACAGGTAATACAACCGGGAACTACCAAAACCCACCGAGGCTGCGTGATCTGGATCAAAGGTCGTGAGCTTGAGCTCCTTAAAAAAGAGCGTGGTGAAGAGAATGTTCATAAGCAAAATAACCAGCATAACGTAGAAAGCACGCGGGCCAACTGCCATACCGTTTATCTGCAGCTGCGTTAGAGCTGCGTAGTTGATATCGCCGGTCAAAACCGTGCTCTCGCTCAGTGGAACGCCGGAGTAACGTCGGCTTACAACAATCACGCCAATACTAAACAGAGCAGGAAAGACAACTCCAAGGGGGGCGTCGCCAGCAAAGAGCCGGGTGCGGTTCATGGCCTGCACCGCGAAAACCAGAAACAACCCCAGCACTGCAGGGCCAATTATCAAGAAGGGCGACCGGAAGGCGCCAAGAATCAGCAAGGCAAGTACAAGCCCGGGGAACACGGCGTGACTAATGCCTTCAGCCACCATAGACATGCGCCGTAACACCAGGAAGACGCCGGGCACCGCGCACGCGGCGGCGGTTGTGACGGCAATCAGAATAATGGAGGGAATGAGACTCACAGCTCACTCCCTACCGGCAACGAAGCGTCAGGCGGGTGCAGGTGCTTGCGGTTTCTTGCGCGCCGCAGCGCACGCGCAATAACCCCACGGTGTGGTGCAAAAAACAGGGACAGCAGAACAAAGCCTGTGGCCGTCAATGCAATAACTGGGCCGGTAGGGAGGTTTCTGACCATAGCGCTTAGGGTGGCTCCCACGATACCGGATAGCATGCCGAACACAGCCGATAGGGCCGCCATGCCGGACAAGGACTTGGTCCACTGTCGTGCGGCTGCCGCCGGACAAACGAGCAGCGAGACTATGAGAATGACCCCGACGGTGCGAAGCCCAATGACAATGGCAAGCACAATAGTTGCTAATAGAAGCTGATCTAGGATGTGCATGGGGTACCCAATACCGGCCGCAAAGTCGCGATCAAAGGTATGGAGCTTAAATTCTTTCCAGAACAAAAGAGATATACCGGTTACGCAGACCGCCAGCACGGCAATAGTTCGTACATCGGCATTGGTCATAGTAGCTGCCTGGCCAAAGAGGTAGTCACGAAGGCCACGGTGCCCAACTAAGGACATAGACTGAATCATCCGCAAAAGCGCAATTCCAGCACCAAAGAAGATGGCCACCGCGAGGCCCATTGCCGCGTCGGTCTTAAGCGACGTAGTGTGCACAACCAGGCTGACAAAAGCCATGGCCAGCACGCCTCCGAGAAAAGCACCCGGAAGCACAAGCCGCATGGCCAGAGCACTGCCCCCAATGGCCGTGCCAATGAGGAACGCGGTGGTAATACCAAAAAGCGAGGCATGGGCCACTATTGCGCCCATCATTGCCTGCTTCCTGAGATAGGCGTAACAGCCAAGTATCCCCGAAACCGCACCCACCAGTGCCGTTCCAAATGAAACGACACGAAGGGTATGGTCTGAGAACATTAATTGAAAAAAAGTAAGGATATCGAACAATAATGCGTTCCTAACTCCAGCTCTCTCCGAATACTAACGGTTTCCGAGAATGGTGTCGACAATCGCATCTACGTTATGGCGGTACGCTCCCTCAAAAGTGTTTGTTGGTGGACTCTCACCAAGCGCGCCGGAATACAACGGCACGTCCGATACAACAATTTGGCCACCGCGACTGGCAACAGCTTCCTCAAGGGCAACGACCGAGCGCCGATCCACAATCGTCTCAAAGAAGACCGCACGCACATCATTGTCTACAATAAACTGGGCTAGCTCCTGGAGGTCACGTACACTGGCCTCATCCTCGGTGCTAATTCCGGTAATGCCACGAGACTGGAACCCGTAGGCACGCGAGAGGTAACCGAAGCCGTCATGGCTGGAAACCAGAACTCGTTGTGAGGCAGGAACTTCTCGAAAGCGGGCCGTTGCATAGGACTGAAGATCTCGCAGTTCGGCGATGTAGTCGGTGGCGTTACTCTGATAAAGTGATGCGTTCTCCGGGTCTTGCTCAGCAATGCGGTCGGCAATTGCCTGTACTGCGCTTACCCAGATATCTATATCCCACCACAGATGTGGGTCGTACTGACCGTGCCCGTGATCGTCGTGATCATGATCATGCCCATGATCGTCGTGATCATCATCATGCCCGTGATCGTCGTGATCATCATCATGCCCGT
>CAZQIK010000081.1:0-2004 GCA_964593085.1 uncultured Spirochaeta sp. | reverse complement strand
CGTCGTGATCATCATCATGCCCGTGATCGTCGTGATCATCATCATGCCCGTGATCGTCGTGATCATCATCATGCCCGTGATCATCGTGATCATCATCATGCCCGTGATCATGATGGCCTTCAAATGCGAGTAGCATATGCTCGGGCACAGCTTCTCCCACTGCAAAAGCGCGGTCACCCAGTCCCTCAAAGACCCCTACCATTTGAATCTCAAGCTCCAACCCATTCCAAAACACAATATCGGCGCGTTCAATGGCTTGTGCCTCGCGCGTCGTTGGGGTGTAGGTGTGGGGGTCCGACCCTGGGCCTATGAGCACCTGTAGGTTTGCATCTGGCGCAATGCGCTCCACGGCATCCCCTATGTGTCCGGTGCTCGCAACAATATCAAGCCCCCCTGCGCGCTCGGGAGAGCCTCCGGCCCAGAGCCAGGTTGTGCTGAGCACCAGAGCAACCAAGCTCGCAACTATAATTTTCCGCATCGTGTACCTCCGTAGCGGTTTTTACCGTTATTACCCTGTAATACGATTCCGGGTAATATATGGTTATACCGCCATCGGCGTCAAGTCGCGGAGACCTTCTTGCTCCTCTTGAACATGAGCATCCGCACGCCGTTGAGCGAAACCAGTACCGTGCCGCCCTCGTGACCAATTACCGCCAGCGGCAGCGGGAGGCCAATCGTATAGATACCGATGACCATCAGGGTGATAAGACCAAGCGCCACCGAGATATTCGTGATAAGGGTTTGGCGCGTGCGACGGCTTAGGGCTATGAGATACGGAATCTTCTCGAGGTCGTCCGACAATAACACCACATCTGCGGTTTCAAGCGCCACATCGGTTCCTGCCGCTCCCATAGCTATGCCAAGGCGGGCACCGGCAAGAGCCGGCGCATCGTTCACGCCGTCACCTACCATTGCGGTTGGGCCAAACTCGGCTTCAATACGGCGAATAGCGTCAAGCTTGTTCTCAGGTAGCAGCTCAGGGAACACGGCATCAATTCCAGCCTGCTCCGCAATAGCCTCCGCGGTAGCACTGTTATCTCCGGTCAGCATTACTACATGCTTAATTCCGTTGTCGCGCAGGTCCTGTACTACCGCGCGAACACCCTCGCGCAGCCGGTCTTCCAGCGCAATGAGACCGAGCAAGCGCACACTTCCTGCCGCAGACTCAAGCAACACTACTACTGTTTTGGTCTCGCGCTGCAGCCGCAAGATTTCTTTGCGGGCAGCCTCCAGCCCCGTGGAATCCTCGGGCACGCTATCAAGTAGGGACGGACTGCCCAGACGCAGATCTCGTCCTCCCACGATACCATGCACACCAACGCCAGACTCGCTACGAAATTCACTGGGTGCAGAATACGTAAGTTCACGATTTTGCGTCGCAGCAGTTATGGCTTGGGCCAGCACATGCTCGCTTTTGCTTTCCAGACTTGCCGCACCGCTGAGAACCTGATCCTCACTCCAGTCGGCAAGCGCTACGATATCCGCAACAAAGGGCTTACCCTCGGTCAGCGTGCCGGTTTTGTCAAAGGCTACCGCCTGTATGCCCGCCGCCTGCTCAACATGCACACCACCTTTAAACAAAATTCCACGTCGCGCACCATTGCCAATAGAGGAAAGGATAGAGGCGGGCGTACTAATAATGAGTGCACATGGACTTGCCGCCACCATAAGCGTAACAGCCTTATAGACAGCTGTAGACCAGTCGACACCAAAAGCCAAGGGTGGCAGCAACGCTGCGGTTATAGTTGCCAGAATGACACCAGCCGCATAATACTGCTCAAACCGGTCGAGAAAACGCTCTGTTTTTGCCTGTTGCTCGCGGGCTTGCTCTACCAGGTTTATAACCTTCGCGATGGTTGATTCATTGCTTGTTTTGGTTACGCGGAGAACAAGTTCACCGTCCTGGTTTATGGTACCAGCGAGGACAGTCGCCCCAACGGTTTTCTCCACCGGCATAGACTCACCGGTAATACTTGATTGGTCCACGCTGCTGGCGCCACGCTC
>CAZQIK010000080.1:0-6888 GCA_964593085.1 uncultured Spirochaeta sp. | reverse complement strand
GCAAGTACTTGCCGATCACCGGTAGGTTGACCCGTAGGTCGAAAGTTCCCCTGCAGAGCCGCTACAGCAAGCACAAAAGCATACTGCGCCCGAACAGTTTCAAGTCCAGCGCCGTCCTTTTGAATATTTTCGAGGCTCCGGTATATATTCCACACAGTATCCCAGTCCGACTCGGCCACAAAGCGAGGTAGCGAAACCGAAATAAGATCTGAAAAACGCTCGTGATCCGTCACCTTGGGTGCTTGTTCTTGGACTACCGTCAAAGCTCGCCGTGGGTCCCCCTCCAACGCGGTAGAAACCAGCAACAGCCGCAGCGCATCGTCATCCGGCTGCAAGGCCACTGCCTCGGTCAAACTATCTATTGCGGATGGCGTATTACCCAAGGCGCGCAGCAAACGCCCACGCCACGCATGAGCCAGCGAACGCTCATGGTCATCAAGTTCCGGCGCCAACTCGGCAAGATAGGAGGCACCGTTCGTGAGTCGTCCAGCAGCAGCAAGAGTCGCCCCAATGTCCGATATAATCGTTGGGTTTAAGGAAAGTCTATGAGAGGATCGCGCATCTATGCCGCTGGTGGCTTGGTTGCTCCTCATAACGGCCAAAGCTTGCGTATACGACTGCCATGCTTGCTCAGGGCGCCGTTCGGCCTGGTGAAACTTAGCGGCAAACAACGAGAACTCGTCCGCGCTAAAGTATGTCAGCAGCTGAGGCCGAGCAATTAAATATAAATAAACACGTGTATGAACCGGTCCAGCAGGGTAGTTCATGAATAAACGTCGCACAAGCCCTGGCGCTTGCGAGCTGTCGGCCCGAAGTGCAGTAACGGCTTCCCAAAGAGCGGTCTCGGTTGCCACCGCAGAGTGGGCGTCTTCAAAGAGAGCCGGGGTTCTACGTTTTGCTACCTCAATATAGTCTCGAAGTTCACGATCCCGCTCCAAGCGATACAATGACTCGCCGTAGTTTAGGTAGAGTTCCGGATGATGAGCATAGACTGAGTAAAAATCCTGCAGAAGTTCTCGCAGTGAGTTCCAGTCGGCGTTCTCTCGGAGAAGCGCGCTAAGTTTCCGAAGGGCCTGGAACCGATAGGGTTCCTCGCCGTTGTGCACTTCGTGCAACAGTGCGGTTTTACCAGCATCTTCAAGGCCTTCTCGGAGCAAGAAGTAGGATAGATAGTATGCGTCACCACTTTCTAAGGAGATGAAAGCAGCGCGCAGTTCTTCTTCGTCTAGCTCCAAATCTTGAAGCTGCACCTCACCTTCCACAATCAGCTCAACAAATTCTTCGCGGCTATAACCGAAAACATCAACTGAGTTATTGCATGCGAGAAAAACAGTAGAGCAGAGAAGAACAATAGCTATACGAAGAGAGCTCAAAACCTGCAAACCGTCCTACGAGCGAAAAGTAGGGGTAAGAACGCCTCCACCTCGAGAGGAGGAGTAGCGGGAGCCTCAAGGGCACGAAACACAAAATAGCTGAGAATGCCGAGCATAGCAAGTGCAAGAACAACAAACCCCACCAGCAGTGCAGGGCTAGGAACAGCGTCGACCTGTTCGTCTTCCGAATCAAGTCCACCAAAACTGTCCTCTTGATCTTCATCGAGACCAGTATCTACATCAAGATCATCAAACGCGCCTATCTCTGAGGCTGCAAAGTCTATATCAGTGAGATTATCATCAGTGAGATCATCGCCAAGATTCTCATCTTGCTCGGCATCAAACTCGTCATCAAGCTCACCAATTTCAAAGTCAGGGATATCGTAGACGTCGTTCTGGCTCAAGCTCTCAAGCTGTAGACTCAAACTCTGATATGACCCGGATCTCAGCTCTTTGGCAGATGCCGACAGGTTTCCGTCTTCATCAAGCTCAAGCAGTAACTGAATATCCGGCTCACCTTTTATCTGAGGGTCTATATCCTCGAGCAGCAAGCTTCCCACGTACTCGGGCTGCTCAAAAGAATCTCCCTGGCCACGATACAGGTCAATCTGAGCACTTGTCTGCCCTTCATGTACGGTGGTGAGCACTACGCGCTTTTTCCTGCTCCCCTGCTCGCGAAGAACCTGGTAAAACTTGCGGTCTGCCGTCTTAATTCCAATTGTTGCGGTTTCCACTGCGCCTCCTGCCCCATAAAAATCCTATGTCTTAACTGTAGCTTTGTCAATCGAATCGAGCATCATAGAGAATGCTGGACTCAATCAGTTGACAGGTTCCCTACCGGCACCAATAATGACGGTTATGGGTCTTGATTATCTCTCAATAGCCGTCTTACTTATTATCGGCATTATTTTTCTTGGTGCTATAGCACTCGTAGTCTACGGCGTCCGAAAACGCGGATCTCGCAAAGACCGGAACGCCCGCAAGGATCGCGATACTCGGCTTCGTGAGGCGAACAAGACGTTGTCGCAGGACCCGCGCAACGCTGAAGCACTGCAGACCTTGGCCGAGGTTTACTTTGAAGATGGAGCCTGGGAAAAAGCAATGAAGACGTACGGGGCGCTTATTAGTCTATGTGCTACCAACCCCGATATCTCAGAGTTTGAAGTTAGCCTTCGTTACGGACTCGCGGCAATTCAACTCAAGCAGTATGAAGAAGCCTATAAATCCCTCGTTGTCGCAAACAGCCTCAAGCCGGACGTTTTTGAAGTCATCTCAAATCTTGGCATGCTTGAGTACCGTCGGAAGAACTATGATAAGGCAGCCACAATCCTTAGAAAAGCTTTGGAGCAACGTCCCGAACACACAGCAACCATGAGGACGCTCGGGCTAACGCTAACAAAAATCCACAAGTCAAAAGACGCGGTCACGTTACTGCGCAAAGTGCTTGAGCTGGAGCCCGACGACAAGGAGGCTCTATTTGCGCTGGCAGGTGCGTATTATGAACTGAATACCAGTGACCAAGCCGTGCGGATTTATACACATCTGCGAGCAGATCCTGTTTTTGGCCCTCACTCCGCACTTATTGCTGGCACTATTCACCTCAAGTCCAACCAGTTTGAAAAGGCCGAGATGGATTTTGAGCTTGGCTTACGTCACGAGAAAATCCGTCCCGATGTTCTTATTGAACTACGATATCGTCTTGCTTCATCCTATGTCAAACAACAGAAGATTCAGCAAGCCGTCCCGATTCTCCAGCAGGTGTACGACATGAATCCTGAGTATAAGGATGTGCGGACCCAAATTGGCCGATACCAAGCACTGTCTCGTGACCGGAACCTTCAAATATTCCTTATGGCCCCTTCTTCGGAGTTCGTCGGCCTGTGTAGGAAAATTGTTTTGAATTTTTTCCCCCAAAGCAAGGTCAAGATAACGGATATTTCGGTTGAGAAGAATGAATACGCGGATCTTTTAGCAGAAATTGAGACATCAAAGTGGGAAGATCTTATACTTTTTCGCTTTATTCGAACGAGCGGCCAAGTAGGCGAGCTCATGTTACGTGACTTACACTCACGAATCAAGGATCTCAAAGCAGGGCGTGGTTTCTGTTTATCTGCTGGCGAGTACTCTCCGGGTGCAAAGCAGTTCGTCGAGGCACGTCTGATAGACCTCATCGATAAAGAAGAACTTCCCAAGGCGCTCAAAAAAGCCGACGCTTAAGACGCGTAGCGGCGTACCGGCATGCAAGTTAAAGGCTATATAGACAAGTGTATCTCGCGACAGTCAAGGAAAATGAGCTAGCAGAAGGTTGCGTTCGTGCTTCAGAAAGGGTACCTCAAGTGGAATAATCTCGGTTTCTGCACCCGCGGCGTGTAAAAGCCCAGCATCCTCAACAGCATTTTCGTCCCGCCCTTTGTAGGCCGCTATCACCCCACCCGGGGATAGAATGCGCCGGATCCCCGCAATCAACTCCTCGCTAAAGGGCCGAAAAGCCCGAAAACTTATAAGATCGTATCCCGCGCTGGCCGATTGCATCGGGATATGCCGAGTGAAGTCGTTTTCGTGGATGCTCACATTCTTGAGCCGAAGCAAAGCAGCCGCGTTTCTCAGAAAGCCCACACGACGGCCAGCGCGTTCTATAAGCGCGAACTGACTGCTATCCATATAGATTGCCAATAGTATGCCGGGGAGGCCTGCGCCGCTACCTAGATCAGCCACCGTTTTGGGAGAATAACGCCTGATAATTCCAAGCGGAGTTAGACAGTCAAGTATGTGGCGGACCACAAGCTCGTCGCCCTCGGCCTCGACCAGCCCAAGTTTCCGATTCCATAATTGCAACTCCGACAGGTACTTCAGCAGGAGATCCCGTTGCTCTGGAGCTTCCTGCAATAATCCCAGCACCTCAAGCCCGGCATCAAGGCGCTCAACCATGTGGGGCGTAGCCTGCTGTGGAGATTTGTCAGCCAATTAGGCCCCCTTTCGCTCGTTGCGGCCTAATAACATCATGAGTATAGACAAGTCGGTGGCACGGATGCCCGAGATTCTAGAAGCCTGCCCAATTGAAAGCGGGCGAATGTGCTTAAACTTTTCGCGCGACTCGTTGGAGATACCTGGGGCGATAGCCCAATCAAAGTCGGCCGGAATCTTGACCGACTCCATTTTCGTTAAGCGTTGAATTTGTTGTTCTTCACGAGCAATGTAACCCTCGTATTTAACATCAAGTTCAAGCTGGCGCCTCCAGTCGCTGCGAAGCTCCGCAAAGAGCTCCGGTGCATATTCGGCAAGTCGCACAATATCAACCTCAGGCTTCTTCAATAGGTGGTAAAAGCTACGCCCTGCTGCCCCGGAAATGCGTGCCGCTGGCTCATGCTCTGAAACGAAACGTTTTTGCAGTAACTCTTTGGCCTCTTCAATGCGGCTGCGCTTGGCTAAAAACGCTTCATGTCGAGCTTCGTCGTGAAGACCAACTCTATAGCCATGTTCAAAGAGACGCATATCACTTGAGTCGTGCCGCAATCGCAGGCGATGCTCGGCGCGCGAAGTGAACATCCGATACGGCTCCTCGGTTCCAAGAGTCACCAAGTCGTCAATGAGAACCCCTATGTAGGCCTCGGCGCGCGTTAAAATTAGTGGCGGTGCGTTGTCCAGCCGTCGTGAGGCGTTGATTCCAGCCAAGAGCCCTTGCCCAGCGGCCTCCTCGTAGCCCGATGTGCCGTTAGTCTGTCCAGCAATGAATAGCCCCTGAACCTGTTTTGACTCGAGACTGGGGAACAAACCAGTGGGATCGATATAATCATACTCCACCGCATACCCAGGCCGAACAAGCTTAACCTTCTCTAAACCCGGTATGGTTCTCAGAAAAGACAACTGCACATCCTCGGGCAGCGAAGACGAAAGCCCGTTGAGATACATCTCCTCGGTCTCAAGTCCCTCCGGCTCCACAAACACATGGTGTCGGTCTCTATCTGAAAAACGCTGCACTTTGTCTTCAATTGAGGGACAGTATCGCGGGCCCCGGCCTACAATCTTTCCAGAGAAGAGCGGTGACCTATGCATTGCGTCACGGATAGCGGCATGGGTAGTGTCATCGGTGTGGGTAACATAACACGGCACCGAAGGGCGCTCGATATGATCGTATAAAAACGAGAAGGGTTGCATCTCCGTATCGCCGTTCTGCAACTCCATGCGGGTCAGATCAAGTGAAGACCGTGCAACCCGAGCCGGGGTACCGGTCTTCATGCGCCCAATGCGCAACCCTGCCTTGCTCAAGCTTTTTTCCAGCCCACGTGCCGGTGGTTCACCCAATCTACCACCCGACCCCTGATAGTCGCCAATAAAAATGGTGCCATTGAGGAATGTTCCGGTGGTCAGCACAACTACATTACAACTAATCTCCCGACCTCTTTCGGTTCGGACTCCGCGAATAGCGGCTCCTACCGAATTAAACAGCAACTCGGAAACAGTATCTTGATATAACTCCAGGCCGGAGGTGCTTTCAAGCGTCTGCCTAGCAACTCTTTGGTACAGATGTTTGTCGGCTTGAGCCCGGGGCGCCTGAACGGCCGGACCGCGGCTCCTATTGAGTATTCGGTACTGTATCATTGATGAATCGATCAGGCGCGCCATTTGCCCACCTAACGCATCAATCTCACGAACCATATTTCCTTTCGCCAGACCGCCAACTGCTGGGTTACACGAGAGTTTGCCAACGGTGTCGAGATTCTGAGTAATGAGAAGCGTAGAACGCCCCAGGCGACTTAAAGCCAGCGCCGCTTCTATACCGGCGTGGCCAGCGCCAATAACAATTGCATCGTAGTCCACAACCGAAGTGTAGCATAAGGCACAACTCACTCACAATCAGCACTCACTCACAATCAGTCTAGGGCTGAGTCCGAACAAGACACAGCTTGTATTGTGAACTCCTTCACAACAAAAACTAAAACAGCATCTCTTTATTTGAAGCAGTTCACTAATGATGTCTCAGTTAACACATTAATGCTTGCAAAATCGGACAACCGGGTCTATAGTTACACCTATTAACAAACCAACTTCTTCGTTCTGCATCCCGCACGTAGCGAACCAAGGATCGAAGATGGAATCCACACCATTTTTATAGGAGAAACGACCGATATGGCTAAGAGAAATATGGTCACTATTGACGGTAACACTGCGGCGGCCCACGTTGCGCATGCAACGAATGAGGTAATCGCAATATATCCGATTACCCCGTCCTCACCAATGGGCGAATTGTCGGATCAGTATTCGGCGGAAGGACGAACGAACCTTTGGGGCGGAATCCCTGATGTCGTAGAGCTTCAGTCGGAAGCTGGCGCCGCCGGTGCCGTGCATGGTGCCCTTACAACCGGAGCGCTAACCTGTACCTTCACTGCAAGCCAAGGTTTGCTTTTAAAGATTCCAAATATGTACAAAATTGCCGGTGAGCTCACCGCAACGGTGTTCCATGTATCGGCTCGGGCAGTTAGTGGCCAAGCCTTGAACATCTTTGGTGATCACTCCG
>CAZQIK010000079.1:0-6938 GCA_964593085.1 uncultured Spirochaeta sp. | reverse complement strand
TTCTATCAATCGGGATTTCTGGTAGTTCTGCGTCCTTTTAGGTAATGCGGAGAAGTACAACAACGAGAATGACAATTACAAGTACTCCAATAATTAGACTCATTATTTCCCCCTTCGCGATATGCTGGCTTATGCTACTATCCCATGCCTCCCCGGTCAAGCTGATCGTATCACATATTCACCCGCGATGAATCGCGGTCTCATTGCGCAATAAACTACCTGCTGCGGCTAACGCACCGGCTACGTAAAGCAGAATCCATACGCTTGTAATAAGGAGCGGAACGAGGTTGAGACGACCAAGCACGACCGCCTTGAGGATAAGCGCAATGTTAAACAGGGGAATGTTATAGTACCACAACGAGAGTACCTCAAGGTTCATCATGTACGTTCCGTATCCGGCTGTCGATGAAAGAATAAGTACCGGAATAAAATAGGTTTGAGCCGCCTTTGCTGAGCGGGCCAAAAAACTGAGAGCAAGCTCAAAGGAGCTCAGCACTAGTACGGTAGCCCCTGCAAGTCCAGTAAGTATAGCAACCGTGCCTGCGCTCAGGGCAAACTGCAGTTCTTCACTACCAAAAACGCCGGGGCCAATGAGATACGCGAGGCCCGCGCCTGTAAAGAAAGCCAGCATTCCAAGCAGTCCCATAACTGCGCAGGCGCCGAACTTCCCAAGCAACAGGGCAGGTGTGCCAGCGCCCGTACCAAGGAGCGGCTCCAGGGTGCCTCGTTCCTTCTCGCCAGCGCCGAGGTCGGCCGCACTTGCAAGTGGGCCCAGCGCCGCAGACACCAGCATTAACACCGGAATGAGAAAAGACAGGGCCAAGGTGCCCGCGCTGCGGGAAGGGTCATGGAGACCCAGCAGTTCGATCTCGAGCGGGGCAAAAGTACTGGCAGGAATATCGAGCGCTGCAATCTGAGCCGCCAGAACGGATTCTGAGTAAGCGCCCAGAACTGCTGCTACGTACTCGGCCGCTGTCTGAGAAAACAGGTCGGTGTTGTCGTAGAGCAGTGTTACTCCTGGGCCAATCTCCGCGTCGGCCTCTGCACGCGCGTCGGTACGCGCGCCAGCAGCGGTCTCTGCGCGCGAGCCAGCCGCCGCGGGCGCGCCAGCAGCGGTGTCGGTGTCGGTGCTGGCGCGCTGACGAGTAATCACTGCCGCGGATATCTCACCCGCCCTGAGAGCCAGGCCCCCTGTGGATCCCTCCGGTAGCGAGATTACCGTGATAAAATCTTGGTGTGATAAATAGGAGTAAAGATCAAATGCGTTGTCGGCCACCTCGAGAGACGCTGTGTGAGTTACAACTCCTACCCGTATCCCGGACTCAAACGCGGACTCGGCACGGTTAATGTTCACCGAAAGCACCAGTACCAGAACCGGAAAAAGGACAAGGGGCACGCCAATAGATATAAGGACGGTACGGAAGTCTCGTAGTAACTCAGTAAGTTCCTTGAAGAATACGATACGGGTTATGTGTATGAGTTTTCTCACCCGGTACTCTCCACTATTTGTGAATACAGATCCCGCAGCGCATATGCCCCGGTTTCGTCACGGTAGGCAACGTACCGCAGCTGTCCCGAATGCAGTATGAGTACACGGTCGCACAAGGTTTCCAGTTCTTCTATGTTGTGACTCGACACGAGAATGAGTTTGCCTTCGCTCTTCCGACGCTGTACAAAGCGCTGTACGATTGTGGCGCTACTTATGTCCAGTCCGGTTGTCGGCTCGTCAAGGAGCAGGATCTTGGGTTGATGTACCAACGCGCGGGCCAGTGCGGTGCGCTGTTTCATGCCCGAGGAGTACTCCGCTACACGGCGGTCGGCAAAACTCTGCATGTCGAGGAGCTCAATAAGATCATTGGTACAGCGGTGAGCGTCGGGCGCCGAAAGCCCGTTTAGGTCGGCAAAGTAGCGTATATTCTCACGGCCGCTTAGTCTGTCGTAAAGACCAACCGCGCCCCCAAAAAGAGCCCCGACCGAGCGTCGGGTTTGAGACGGTTCGTGCTGCGTGTCGTGTCCGTTGACCAAAACCTGCCCAGAGCTGGGCCGAATCAGTCCGGCAATCATTCGTAGGGTGGTGGTTTTACCGGCACCATTCTCGCCAAGCATCCCAACGACTTCACCGGCGCTTGCTGTGAACTCAAGCGCGTGGACGGCGGGCGGTGAGGCCGGTGAGGCCGGTGAGAAGCACTTTGTTACGCTGCGGAGCTCAATGGTGGGTGTAGTCTTCACTGCGCGCTTAGATTACCGCGTGTTCGCACCACGGTCAACGTGGTGGTAGGCGGTGTCGGCGGTGTCGGCGGGGGCTGGCTGGCGGCGGGGGCCTGAGCTGCAGTGGGGCGGTGTCATGCTCGCGACATCCTAACATTACTCTCATAAACGGCTTACAAAAAGTGACGATTATCAGTATTCTGTTGCTTGAACACGATAGTACATGCAGATAACGACAGGAGGAAGTGATTCAGAAAAAGCGTGTAGTGATTACCGGAATGGGCACCGTGAATCCTCTGGGAAACTCGGTTGCTGAGTCTTGGCAACGAGTTGCGGCTGGCGAGTCCGGCATAGGCCCAATTACCCGCTTTGACGCCTCGGCCCTTCCAACTCAGATTGCCGGTGAGGTGCGCAACTTTACCTATGCAGACTACTTCTCCGCGGACATGGTTAAGAAAGCCAAGCGCATGGATACCTTCTGCCACTATGGTGCGGCCGCGCTGCGCGAGGCCTGGGATCAAGCCAGTTTAGATAACGTGGCGGATAAGCGCCGCATAGGGATCTCGGTCGGCAGTGGTGTCGGCGGGCTTTCGGTTCAGCACGAGAACTCGGTGACGCTGGTGACCAAGGGACCGCGGCGAGTGAGTCCATTTTTCGTGCCAATGTCTATAGGTAATATTGCTTCCGGCGTGCTGAGTATGATGTACGGCATAAAAGGGCCAAATCTGAGCTTGCAAACTGCCTGCGCCACCGCTAATCACTCTATGGCAATGGCACAGCTTATTATTCAGAACGGCATGGCCGATGTCATGGTCGCTGGCGGTGCCGAAGGCACGGTTAACGAGCTTTCAATTGCGGGCTTTGGCAATATGCAGGCATTGTCCTCCCGCAACGACTCCCCCGAAACCGCATCCCGCCCTTACGATGTTGACCGTGATGGCTTTGTGCTCAGTGAAGGCTCCGGCATTCTCATTTTAGAAGAGTATGAACACGCGGTGGCTCGTGGGGCCGATATTTTCGCGGAGGTGCTTTCCTGCGGCATGTCGGGTGACGCCTACGACTTTGTAGCCCCTGACCCCGAAGGTGGTGGTGCCGCCTACTCCATGCAGATGGCGCTTGAACAGGCCGGGATTCAGGCGGCGGATCTGGACTACATCAACACGCATGGGACCGCAACGCCGGTTGGCGACATCGCCGAGATGAAGGGGATTTACTCAGTCGTCAAGGACTGTGCCGAGACGGTCCTCATTGGATCTACCAAGTGCTATCACGGTCACCTTTTAGGGGCTACCGCAGGGTTGGAGGCAATTCTCACCGTCATGGCGATGCGCAACGGCCTTGTGCCAGCCAATAAAAACATCTTCAATCGTGACCCGGCACTCCCGCCGGTGCAGCTGCCAACTGAGCCGGTAAAGCAGGAGATCAAGATTGCACTGTCCAACTCTTTCGGCTTTGGTGGACACAACTCCAGCTTGTTGCTTGCCAAGGTGTAGTTTGCCCCGTGCTCTGTTTGAAAACTGGGTCGTGGGCATGTTGATTCGAAGCGCCTGGCATCGGGGTAGTGAACACCAGCTCTCCTTCTGGCGCACATCCACCGGTCAGGAGATTGACATCTGGCACGAGTCCGAAGGACGAATAGATACGGCAGAGATAAAGATGCGCGTCGGCGACGAAGTTTTCCTCTTGGGAAGGATGCGTGGCAAGTTCCCGCACGCTATATCTCGTGAATATTGTCTTACGACTAGTCGATACGATATTTACGATTAGTCGGATTATCGTTTACAATTAGCCAGCATGAATAATACGTCCCATTTTCCACGCCTGCTCCGACCACGAGTATTCGAAGCGTTGCAGGACTCACCGGTCGTTCTGATTCACGGCCCTCGTCAGAGCGGGAAGACAACCCTTGCCCGTGACATCGGCGCGGTCGAAGGCTACACGTACATTTCATTCGATGACGACGTTCGTCGGGCGGCTGCACAGGCGGATCCGGTGGGGTTCGTGGCGGACTTACCGGAGCGGGTTATTCTCGACGAGGTTCAGCGAGTCCCAGAACTGTTTACCTCTATCAAGGCAGACGTTGATCGCCACCGGAAACCGGGACGCTATATCCTCACCGGTTCCGCGAACGTGCTCATGCTTCCAAATCTCGCCGATTCGCTGGCGGGAAGAATGAGCGTTCTCGCCCTGCATCCTCTTGCGCAAGCCGAAATCGAGCGAACCGCAGGGAGTTTCCTTGCAGACCTTATTCGAGGGAACGTTGGAACAGGTCAAGGGGCACGAAGACTCGGGCCGGAGCTTGCAGACCGCGTGTCAGCTGGCGGTTTTCCGGCAGCAGTTCTCCGGGCGACATCGCAGCGACGGGCTGCATGGTATCGCGACTATGTGGAGACCATTCTCCAACGGGACGTTCGGGATCTCGCGCGAATCACAGCTCTGGACGTGATGCCACGTCTTCTGACAGCGGCCGCCGGACAAACCGGACAGCTCTGCAACATTTCAGACCTTGCGTCGCCGTTCCAGGTGAGTCGGCCGACCATTCGGGAGTATGTTACAATTCTGTCGCGGATGTTCCTGCTTGAAGAGCTTCCATCGTGGCACAGTAATCGCCTGAAACGCCTGGTAAAGACGCCCAAGATCCATCTGACCGATACCGGTTTGGCCTGCTCCATTCTCAACGTGACCACGTCTGATCTCAGAGATGATCGGAAACTGCTCGGGCAGATGCTTGAGTCTTTCGTATACGGCGAGCTGCGCCGGCAGGCATCATGGCTCGAAGAGTCGGTGTCGTTTTCTCATTTCCGGACCAAGGATCAGATCGAAGTTGATGTGGTAGTTGAACAAGGTCGCCGGTTGTCCGGCATCGAGGTAAAAGCTGGATCAACTGTTCGTGCCGAGGACTTCAAAGGGCTGGGCATGCTCAGGGATGCCGTCGGCCCGCGCTTCTCCCTCGGCATTCTCCTGTATGACGGCGCCGATACCGTACCCTTCGGCCCATCTCTGTATGCTGTGCCGATTGCGCGGTTGTGGGGATAGGTAATCAGCGCTGATAGTTCGGGCGAGCCGATGCCGCGGAAGGTCAGGGAACTGTATAGAGGTCCAGATAGATTACCGGTGGCGCTCGCTGAACAACGACCTACTTCTGGCACTTGACGGCACCCAGTACTTCAGCAGTGAGAAGCTCAGTTGTTCTCACTGCCGTGTGAGTTCCGAAGGCAAGAACGGAGGCGAACGCTACAGCCATGCCCTGTTGGCACCGGCTGTGGGAAGCCCGGCTACCGCAAGGCCTTGGCCTTGGAACCTGAGTTTATTCATAAGCGTGATGGGAGCACCAAGGCCGATGGGGGGATTACCGCAGCCAAACGGTGGTTGGCGGCCAGCGCTGAGCGGCTGAGTCGGCTTGGGGTTACGATCGTGGGAGATGATGCCTACGCTCACGAGCCTTAGAGAGAGCAAGGACCTGGAGCGCTGCCAGAGCGAGTACCGCGAGAAGGGTAAGAAGTACCAAGCGGTGTATGAGTGGAGCGAAGGGGTAGAGCAGATCGTTGGCGCAGGCCGCGCGCGGTGGAAGATTGAGAATGAGCAGATCAACACGCTCTTAGATATCTATGATGAGCGCTACCGTCTGCTGCGTGCAGAGCGCGGGAGGAGGGATCAGTTCTTCGCTGAACTCGGCACGCTGACTCGCTACTGGTATTTCGAGGGCTGGGAGGCACTGATGGTGTTTATGATTACCCAGCTCGAGTTGCCCGACCCCGGCAGTTAGAGCCCACGGCGTGCTTACTCCACCTTGCGCCATTAAAGCCAACTCGGCTGCTTCACATGTAGAATTGCTGGTTCGTAGTGGATCTTCTTGAGCGAAATCGGCTCCAAGAAAAAACTAGCCGTCGGAAATAGTGGGGAAGACCTCGCTCAGGTCAAGTGTTAGTTCCGAGACGGCGCTTGAACGGAGTGTGTCGGCTGGCCCATACACCGCAGCGCGTCGAAAAATGCGCCGGTCTTCGCCACCCTTCCCGGTGCCTGCACGGGTACCTTCACTGGAGCCAGCGCTGGCAGCGGCACCGGCTCCAGTGGTGCTCCCGCCAGTGCTTTCAAGCAGGTAGACTTCCACGAGCCGTTCATCTTGATCGACAATCCAGTATTCGCTCACCCCATAGCGTCTGTAGAGCTCAAACTTGCGGCCTCGGTCTATCAGGCCGCTCTCCGGCGAGACAATCTCCACCACAAGATCCGGTGCTCCGGTCATACCTTGTTCGGTGAGCTTGGTTGGGTCACAGTTCACGGTAATGTCTGGTTGCACCACGGTCGGAGTCTGGTCGTGGCGGTTATCACTGAGCTTTACATCAAAGGGCGCGGGGAACACGCTGCAGTCCCTGTCTCGCAGCGCGTTGGCCATTTGCCGGTGCATCTCCCCAGCAATCTCCTGGTGCCGCCGCCGTGGTGAAGGCGACCTTGCGTATGCAAGCCCGTCAATGAGCTCATAGCGTTCCCATTCCGGCCAGCTGAGGTACTCGCGCCAACTGTATCGTTGCTGTTCCTGGACTTGTTCCATAGCATAAGTATGATACGCGGAGGTGCTTTCGTAAAGCCCAATTGGACTGGGGCGAATGCACATGAAGTTTAAGGGATGAGTCACCATCTGTCTAGTACTCTACTATAAAGGCCAGGTGTTCAGACTGTTTCCCAGCACTAAACTGGGAGGATAGTCATGCATTCAAAGCGCATCGTCG
>CAZQIK010000078.1:0-6947 GCA_964593085.1 uncultured Spirochaeta sp. | reverse complement strand
GCTCTTAACCGTCACAATGCGATTCAGGTTCTTGTAGTCGGCTGCCCCGTCGGAGCCAATAACCACGCGCTTCTCTCCGGTGTCCCCGACCAGCAGCTCAAGTTTATCGCTTCCACCGTCATGGGCAGGGGTACCCTCGGCAACCGTTAGCTCTTTAACAGACTCGCCTTTTGCAAGAGCCCGCAAAGCGCCTGCGACGCGACCCTCAATTATACCTTCGCGTACTCCAGCCGACGTAAGCGCCGCCATGACGGCATCCTCGCTCGCAGGCTTGCCGAGGCCAATAGCCGGTGCCAAAGTTAAGGATGCCGACATCTTATCCTCGGATATCGTGACCTTGATTACTGCGTCTTTGTGCGGCCGTACACGGAGTAAGAAGCCTTCTTCGGTGTCGGCTCGGTCAAGCATACCCTCGATGGAGGAGATGATCACATTGCCTTTCTGTTCTATGTTCTCAAATAGCTGGAACTTAGGAGCGGGACCCGGAAGCCCTGGTGCGCTTGCCCCATAGACATTTGTACCAGGCTGACCGACCTCGGCCGGAGTCAGGGTTACAATTCGCTGATCCTCAATGACCGGAGCCATCTGCGTGACTTCCGCAATGGGCAGTTCCTTGAGCGAACGGAGTCCCGATGCTGCATCTGGGAATAGGCGGGCACGCTCCTTAAGTTGCGCAAGCTTTTCATCCGGAAGCGGGTGGGCTTCGAACTCATACTCTTGCGCTGGCCCTTCCGTTGGCGCTGTTCCTTCCGCCAGAACATATCCGGTGAGTTGTGTTTCGGGGCTCTCGTAGAACTCCATGATATCTTGCTTTATCTGCGCAAGATTGAGTCCTTTGAGCTTACTTTCCTTAATTGCCGCGCCCATCTCCTTAAGCGACAGCGGCTTGCCGCGGCCTGTTCCTTTGGTAACACTTAATACTGCTTTGAGTTTGTCTTCGGACACAAAAATGTCAAAGGATGCATCGCTGCTTTTACTTAGTGAAGCATTTTCAACTGGCTTCGTTGTGCTAATTGCAGTATCGATTATCGTGGCTATCTCGGACTCGGCTAGCAGACGTTCTTCGTCATAGCCAAGTTCAACTGCCTTGGCGCGAACTTCAGCAGGATTGGGAGGTTCCACTTGTTTGCTGCCGGGATTAAACTGAAGCAACGCGGTTGCTTGGTCTTTGCTGAGGTTTACCGACCAATCATGCGGAGCAAAGGGTACGATATCTACCCAGTTCTTCCCAATGCGGACAAGGCCTGTCAAGGTTGCGAGAAGTTCACCCCGCTGTTTACTCACCCCGCTACCGGGGTAAAATTCCGGATCAGCCGCCTTCTTGGCCGGGACTATTTGACCGTATACATCTAAGCCGGAAACTCCTGGCGAGCGATTTTGCAGCGTGCCAATTTTCGTCCCTTCGCGCGCGAGGCCACTTTTTACAACGCTTGGATCAATGTAGACACGTTCGTAATACTTCTCATTCTCAGTGATTTTCTCTTTCTTTGTGCCGAGCAAGGTCTTCTTGTTAACAGTTTTCTCAACCTTACGTGAGCGTTCAACCCGAATGTGTGCTGCACGGGCCTCTGCAAGAGTTAGCTCCGCTACTTCACGTAGATGTTCAGGAATGTCGATGTCTTCCCAAGCAACCGTTTCCGGTTTTTCCTCTTGCGGAGCTATACCTTCCGAGATCGTGAACTTTTCTTTTGTCAAGCTTTTGCGGTTGATCCGGTCAAGGTTGTCGGATATCTCACGGCGACTTACGCCTTCGGAGATTCCCTCTTTAGCAGCCAATTTGAGAATACTATCCGGTGTAAGTTCTTCGCCGTCCGGGTCGCCGGAGTACACCGCGACGGCGTTCATTTTATCAGGGGAGATCTCAATGGTAATGGTTCCCCGGATGCTCGGCCCTTTAGCGCCCATACGTTAGGTTGTCTCACGCATACAGTGATTATGGTCTATAGCCTTGATGCATAGCCTTAACCAGTTTTGACTTGTAGAGCGTATTCTCCTTTTTTAGATGGGATATCTCGATCTGCTGATTCTTGATTGTTTCAACAAGATCTCCGGTACTTAGTGCCCCGGAGTGCAGTAAGTCTTCAATATAATCCATCTTGGACTCGAAATCAGCTGCGGCCTCCATCTCAGCTTCGTTGTATCCGGTCTCAACTTCGGATTTCGTCAGCGGGCCGCTTGGGTCGTCCTCAATTTGAGTGATCTTGTCTGCGATGCGATACAACGCTTGAGACAAAACCGAGTTTGGTTTGTATGCAAGTATAGGAAGGCGCGAACTTAAGGCCACATCCTGTAGGTCGTCTCTATATGCAATTCCGAGGTGCTCTACGTTGAGCCCAAGGTACTGCTGACAGGATATACGAAGGCGGTTAATCTTATCCGAGTCTTTTGGATCCTGCAGCATGTTGAGGATAATCCGCGGATGAAAATGTGACATGGCCTCTTGGTACGCAGAATCACTTGTTGGGTCCAAGGAGCGGATATTCTCTATGAGAGCGGGAACGTACAGTTTCTGGAGCGACGGAGTATCTTTACGAACTGTTTCAAGGTACTCGGCAGCTTTACTCTTCTTGCCAAAAGAACTCTGGATAATGCGAAATACTGCGTTTTTCAGGAACAGATATGCATTAACAATTGCGATAGGCGTAGGATTGGTTACGACGATACCGTGGCCAGACATCAAGAAGAAGTCGATAACGTTGTAGCTTGTTCCTGCGCCGATATCCAGAATGAGAAAGTCGCTATCAATAGACCCGAGACGTCGAATGAGTTTCTTTTTTTGTCCTGATCCTAGATTAGCCATGCCCGGAATCTCGGCGTCTCCGGGGACGAAACGTAGATTTTTATACCCGGTCTGCAGGATTACATCTTCAAACTTTAATGTGGGGTTGGTCAGGAAGGTGCCTATGCCTTTCTGGCCCGCCGGGATACCAAGCATGAGGTGCTGATTCGATGCGCCCAGGTCTAAATCGGCAAGTACTACGCGACGTCCGCTCTGCCCAATAGCTACCGCCAGGTTTGCTGCAATCAGGGACTTCCCTACACCGCCTTTGCCACCGGCAATCGGAAGTATCAACATCTATTCCTCCGAGTCATGCCGCAATGATACCAGGAACACCGTGAAAAGAAAATCGACCCCAAGCACAAGTATGCCAAATGATACTTGTGGATTGAGCGAAGGTTGCATGAGTAAAGCGGTGATGGATGAGCCAGCGGCAATTGCGGGTACCGCGAGCATACCCACAAACAGCGAAAGCACCTTGGCAAGTATAATTAAGCGCAGAAACTGATAATATTTAGACGGGCGGTAGGCGGCAAAGAAAAAGCCAGCCGACAGACTAAGTTGTGGGGCCCCAAACCATAGCAGACCAAGATAGCCAGCCGCTAATGTCGTCAGCGAAGGCGCCGCCGCATAAAGTGAGTAGAGCGCGGCAAAACGAAACACCTCCCAGAAGGCTCCGATGTAAAGAATGAGCTTTGTAGGACGCATTGTCGCGAGTTTACGGACGAATGTAGGCCCGGTCAATAGAAACTTCGGCTCAAGGACTGTATATTGCAACTAGTAGATTGAATTATGTCGCGGTCAAGGCCGCTTACGTTGAGTGTACCGGATATGAGGAGTGCAATTGTATGGACAATGAACTGGACAAAAAAGTTGCGCGACGTGAACGAGCGTTATGGGTGGGCGTTACCACCATGCTCTGCGTCGGTCTTTTAGTTGTGTTAGTTTCGCCTGCGGTTTTTGCGCAGGGGCTACAGTCGGGTAATGACCGACATATTGAAGTTTTTCGTCAGGTGTTTGAGTTTATTGAGAATAACTATGTTGATGAGGTCGACGCAGAAGAGCTGCTCGAGGGTGCACTTGAGGGTATGTTTGACAGCCTTGACGACCCGCACTCGGCTTACCTTACGGCGCGTGATATGCGCGGGCTGACCGATACTACAGCAGGTGAGTTCGGCGGAGTTGGGCTCAACATTGTGAAACAACCCAGCAATGATGATAGTGGCGGGTTTGTTGAGGTTGTGTCACCTATTGAAGGGACACCGGCCTTTGAGGCGGGTATCATTGCGAGCGATCTCATTGTAGAGATTGAAGGTGAATCTACCCGCAACTTCAGTATGGAGGAGGTGTTGAATCGGTTACGCGGGACACCGGGAAGCGACGTTACGGTTACTATGCAGCGTGGGGCGCAGCATCGCTTTCCAGTCACTATTACACGAGCCATTATTGAGGTTCCAACGGTGCGCAGGGACATGATCGATGACGATATAGGATTTCTTCGCATCATTCAATTTACCCCTTATACCGAAGACCGAGTAAAAGAAGCTATCGAGTACTTTGAGAAGAATAACTATAACTCCATGGTTATAGATCTTCGCAGTAACCCCGGTGGGATGCTCACCGGAGTAGTTGATACCGCCGACCACTTTTTTTCCGGCGGCACGATTGTTGGAACCCGTGGGCGTATTCCTAGCGAAAACAAGGTTTTTTCGGCTCGCCAAGGACAGGAAGTACCGGACGAGCTGCCGATTGTTGTACTTATTGACGGCGGCTCCGCTTCAGCGGCCGAGATCCTTGCTGGCGCACTTAAAGATCGTGAACGAGCGCTAGTGGTTGGTGAAACCACCTTTGGCAAGGGTTCTGTGCAGCAGGTAAGACGCGTTGGCGCCGGTGGTCTACGTTTGACAATGTCTCGCTACTACACTCCAGACGGAACCTACATAGATAAAGTAGGTATAGCCCCGGATATTGAAGTTGCACTGCCCAGTCTTGATGACGATGAACTTGAAGCTTTTGCACGGCTACGCACGGATGGACTGGTGCGGGAATTCGTTGAAGAGGATGACAATCGCTCACGTGGAGAAATCAACGCTTTTATTCAGCAGCTTCAAGACGATGGTTACGATATTCCCGAGTTTTACCTGCGGCGCATGCTTCGTGATGCGACTAATCGGGTGAAAGGAGTAACCAATGTATATGATTTGGAGTTTGACCCTGTGCTGCAAGAAGCGGTTCGCATATTGCGTGCGGGCGAGTATGGTAATGAGCTACGCGCGGCAGCCGCAGCAGCTGGGGCTGCGGGCGAATCAAGCAACTAGCCATAGGCATTGCTGGTGAAGAGATTTGTGCTTCCTCCCGATTGCACTGGTGAGGGAGAAATTGCGCTCACTGGGAAAGACTTCCACTATTTGTGCCGGGTGCGTCGGCTTAAAGCTGGCGACTCAGTTCCGGCAATGACAACGGATGGGACCAGATTTCAATTACTGGTCGTTGAGCGTGACGCCAAGGCGTGTCGCGCTCTTGTGTTCCCTGAGCCTGCTGACAACCAACCATGGGCCGAGGAGCCAGCGCCCATTGAGCTGTACCAGGCGGTTCCGAAGGGGCGCGTGTTTGATGATGTTGTTCGTCGTTGTGTTGAGGCCGGTGTAACGAAGATCTTTCCGGTGTACACCGACTTCACGGTTGCTGGTGCCCAGCCGGAAAACGCTGAACGGCACCGGCGCGAAGAACGTCTGCGGCGCATTGCGCGCAGCGCGGCCGAACAGTGTGGAGCTGTTAAGTTACCGGAAATTGCCCCGGCTGTAGAACTGACTCACATCCCGAGTTTCGACAGTAACGAAGATGCCGCCTTTTTTCTGCACCAAGAACCGCTTGCAGAGCAAAGCCTTCACGGGTATCTTGTGTCGACCGTCCGAAAAGTTGTACTAGCTGTGGGCCCTGAGGGTGGGTTCTCCCCACGCGAGCTCCGGCTTTTAGAACAGAAAGGTTTTTGCCCGGTTTATCTTGGTCCGCAGGTTCTGCGAACCGAGAACGCTGCCTTTTTTGCTGTTGCAGCAATTCGAGTACTGCTTCTGGAGCGTGAGTCGTGGAAAATGAGGAACAGCCAAACCTAATTACACGCATTAAGGTCGTTGGCGTGCCGTTGCATATAGTGCGCGAAGAGAACTTCGAGCGGGTAGTTCAGGAGCTTGTAGCTCGCGACACGGTCAAACAAATCATGTTGGTCAGTCTGTGGGATGTTTTGCGTAGCTTTTGGAGTCGCCGTCTGCGGAGTGCCATGGAACGAGCTGCGCTAGTTGTTCCAGTAAGCCGTAGCCTGGTTGTTGGAGCCGCGTTTCAGCAGAAGCGCGAACCAAGTCGCTATCATGCCTTTCCTTTTGTTATTCGTTTTCTTGCAGCGCTTGAGGCGCACGGTCGTTCGGTATACCTTTTGGGTGCACCGCCTTCGGGCACTGCGGTTGCCGAGCGAAATATTCGAAGTACCTTTCCGGGATTGCGAATTGTTGGACGCTACAGCGGCTTTTACCCCGCTGCGCGGGAATTGGACATTGTGACGGCAATTAACAAGGCATCTCCCGACTTTGTTCTCTTGGGATCCGGCCTACCGGGCAAAGAGGGCTGGGTTAGAGCGCATGCTTCGGAACTGCGAAGCGGCCTCTATCTGTGGCATGCCCAGGTTTTTGATGTGCTTGCCGAACGTCAAAACCGACAGCCGGAGAAGGTTCTTGAAACCCTTCCAGGAACCGTAACCGCTCTCGTAACACACCCGTGGCGCATTCTGAGAGGACCGGTTTACGCGCTGTATCCTCTTTTGCTTGTTTACCATCGTCTCAGAAAACTGTAAGCCTTAGTTCTACGCTTGCCATCATCTCAAAGCGGCAATATAATTCATGGGTGGTCAGGTATGAACCTGTGGACTTCGCCTGACGTTACAGTCCTAAAAAAGGAAAGTTTGAAACGCTCAAGCTGGCCTCCATGTCGTTTTTCTAATAACAAGGAGTAGTTCGTGATATATGAGTTCGATGCGGTGATTGTCGGTGCCGGAGGCGCTGGGCTCTACGCAGCTCTCGAGGCAGGAAGAACGGCAAAAACGGCGGTTATTTCCCAGGGGGATCCCAATCGTAGTCATACCGGGGGTGCGCAGGGAGGGATAGGGGCAGCGCTTTGG
>CAZQIK010000077.1:0-6950 GCA_964593085.1 uncultured Spirochaeta sp. | reverse complement strand
ACTGGAGTTCAGACGTGTGCTCTTCCGATCTACGGGCTCCTTCCGGTGCCCGCCCCGGCTACTGCCGAAATTCTGCGTGACGTTCCCGTACGCAGAGGACCGGTAGACAAAGAGCTCACCACGCCTACCGGAGCGGCCATTGTCCGAACTCTTGCAGAGGCTTTTGACAATGGCCTTGCTATGACGGTGCAGGCGGTGGGGTATGGGATAGGCGGAAATGACAACGAGGTGGCCAATGTCTTGCGGGTATTCTTAGGGCAGGCCAAAAGCAAGCCTGCTTTTGGTTCAAACCCAGACTCAGGAGAATATGTGCAGGTGGAGACCAATATTGACGATATGCCCGCCGAGGACTACGACTATCTTGTGGACCGGCTGTTTGAGGTTGGTGCGCTGGATGTCTGGTTGACGCCTATTATCATGAAAAAAACTCGGCCAGCCGTTACTCTTTCATTCCTGTGCTCGGAGTCTTGCAAGGATTCCTGCATAGATGTTGTGCTGCGTGAGTCGTCATCGCTTGGGGTGCGCGTGAGCAGCGTCGCGCGCCCTGCACTCGAGCGCAGCTCGGCTGTGGTTGAGTGTGCGTATGGACAAGTCGAGGTAAAGGTTGCGTACAAGGACGGTGCGCTTCTCAAGCTGAAACCGGAGTACGAACACTGCAGGGCCTTGGCGCAACGACATGGGGTTTCGATTCAAACCGTCAGGACGGCTGCGCTTGCCGCATATAATAACGTTACTCCCGCTGGTTCTTCGCGCGCACATGAGGAGAAAATATGACAAACGTAGCAATTCAATCGTTGTTGGAACGGGTTGCGGCGGGAGATACGAGTCCTGCCCAGGCTCTTGATAAGCTGCGAGACCTACCCTTTGAAGATTTGGGATTTGCCAAGGTAGATCACCACCGTTCTTTGCGGCAGGGGTTTCCAGAGGTAATTTACTGTGCCGGAAAAACACCGGAGCAGGTGGGGCACATTGCGCAATCAATGTTTGACCATGGCAGTACAGTCTTAGCTACCCGAGCCGACGAGGCATGCTTCGAAGCCATTCGAGCAGCTGCCGACGAGGAACCCGTCTACAACAGAGCCGCGCGGACGGTCTTGGTACAACGCGGTGAGCTTCCAGCGACCATGGGCTCTATTGCGATAGTCAGTGCTGGCACCTCGGACCAGGCTGTTGCTGAGGAAGCCGCTGAAACCGCGGCAGCGTTTGGTAATGAAGTTGACAGGATTTACGATGTCGGCGTAGCTGGCATTCACCGTCTGTTTGCTCGCATGGAGCAAATTCGCAGGGCGCGGGTTGTCATTGTGGTAGCTGGCATGGAAGGAGCGCTTGCAAGCGTGGTTGGAGGCTTGGTGAATCGGCCGGTGATAGCGGTGCCGACAAGCGTCGGGTATGGGGCATCCTTTGGTGGACTCTCCGCTCTGCTTACTATGCTCAATAGCTGCGCATCCGGGGTAGCAGTCGTAAATATTGACAACGGTTTCGGAGCTGGATATCTCGCGGGCACAATGAACAGGGTATGAGTATGCATGAACACGCGGAAACTGAACGGGATGGAGACCAAGCTACTCAGATGCATCAGCCTTCTATGACTGCCGAAATTATTTGTGTTGGAACCGAGCTGCTGCTGGGGCAGGTTGTGAACACGAACGCTGCCTATCTGGGAGCTCGGTTAGCTGATTTGGGCATTGGTGTATACCGGAATACGGTGGTTGGTGACAACCATGCTCGGCTGATGGCAGCTTTAGCGGCGGCTGCCAACAGCTGTAATTTAGTGGTGCTGTCTGGCGGGCTTGGGCCAACAGACGACGACATAACGCGCAAGGTGGTTGCCGACTACCTCGAGCTACCACTGCAAGAGTCCCAGTCGGCCGTACGGGACATTGAAGCTTTTCTATCCCATTTCAGTATTGAGATGAATGAGAAGAATCGCAAACAAGGATTCTTCCCGGAAGGTTCCGTAGTGATTCCAAATGCAAACGGAACGGCGCCTGGTTGTCTGGTAGACAAAGACGGTGTAGCGTACCTGCTTTTGCCGGGCCCTCCCGCAGAGCTGCAAACTATGTTTGAGCGTGAGGTAGAGCCGCTGCTTAGGGGCCGGTCCGGTACACGGTTTGAGTCACGGGTGATCCGGATTAGCGGAATTGGCGAAGCACAGTTGGAGGCGGCGATTCAGGACTTCGTTGACAGTCAGTTGAATCCGACAGTGGCGGTGTATGCAGGAATTGGTGAGGCCTCGGTTCGTCTTACGGCTGCGGGAGTTGACCGCCCCGACGTTGCTGCTGCGCTTGATAGTCTGCATGGTACGGTTAAGGAGCGGCTGGGTCACCACGTCTACGGTGGTGAAGACGACAGCCTGGAAAAGGTTGTGCTACGTGAGCTTGAGTCTCTTGGTCTACGGCTGGCCGTTGCCGAGTCTTGCACCGGCGGTGCGCTTGCAGCTCGCCTCATTTCGGTCCCAGGTGCCTCTCGTGTACTGGAAGAGGGAGTAGTCGTGTACAGCGATGAGTCAAAGATCCGGAGACTTAGTGTGGACGCAAACACTATTGAAGAGTTTGGCGCGGTTAGTGAAGAAGTTGTGAGCGCCATGGCGACCGGGGTGGCAGAAGGCGCTGGAGTTGATGTCGGGGTCGCACTAAGCGGAGTTGCAGGGCCGGACGGCGGCACCGAAGAGAAGCCAGTGGGTACGGTCTTTATTGCCGTTTTTTTGCACGGGAACATAACTGTGCGGAGGTATCGGCTGCCTGGAGATCGTGAAAAAGTTCAGCGGTTCAGCGTGACCTTTGCTTTAGAGCTCCTACGGCGCAGCCTTTTGGCTGAAGCGGTCAGCTAAGATAAAAAAACCGGCGGCCACATGACCGCCGGTTCTTCGTATATTATAAAGTGCTAAACCGCTGCTGCCGCAGATTCCTTAACAATAACCGAGACACCGTCGGGAATGACGGTAATCTTAGCATCCTGGCCCTTAAGCTCGCGTGCCTTTGCTATAGCCTCGTCGATTGTGGATGCGTGGATCATGTGCATGTCGGTAACCATTTTAGGGTCGCACTCGTCCGTCATGAGAATAACATGAAACTGGAGTAAAATTCGGGCAAGAATTTGTGACTCCCACTGATCCGGCACGGTACAGTCCATTTCCGTCTTCATGATTCCATCCATGACAGCCTGAGTCGACGGTTCGTTGAGGAAGGTCTGGTAGAAAGCCTCCCCCCCGTGCCCATCATTGCAGGCTGAACAAATGATGATGACGCCCTTCTCTTTTGCTGTTGCCTCGCCAGCGGTCATACCTTTGACTGTCTGGTAAATATTCTGATCCAGGGGGTAACCACCATTCGAGGTTATTACAATGTCTGCTGGTACTGGCTCACAACTTGCCAGTTTCTCGACAAATTCACAACCTTGTACATGCGCCTCCACGCTGTCACCGGCTACGGCATGAATGATCTTTTTGTCTGCATCAATCACCACATTGAGGATGAACGCGAGTTTTGCTTGTTTTGCGGCGTATAGCATATCCTTGTGGATGGGATTGCCGTCTAGAATTCCCGTTCGGGAGTTGGGATGGATAATGAAGGATGCGCAATGATTCCCTAAGACCGTCGTGGCGCTTGCCACGCCGGGAAGTACCGACTTTCTGCCGCCTGAAAAACCAGCAAAGAAGTGGGGTTCAATGAACCCTTCAGCAACGAGTAGGTCGGCTTCCACCGCAAGTTTGTTCAGCCATAGCTCACCACCAGACGGCAGTGTGCCGCAAAGAGCCAGTTGGGACTCATCCCGAGAGTCATGGTTAATGAGCCTCTCATTTCTTACAATGTCTTCACCGAACTTATCTAGCATCTCCGCCTCAGTTGTAAGACGGTGAAAGCCCGTGGCGATAAGAATTGTAATATCTGCATCAGGGTTGCCGCTGCGAATTTCTTTAAGAAGAATGGGGAGCGTAATCCTACTCGGAACCGGGCGTGTGTGATCGCTGGTAATGATAACGATCTTGTCTTTACCCTTTGCCATTTCACTCACTCTTTCGGACTGTATTGGGTTTTCCAATGCCTGGCGAACAAGGGTTTGTTCATCTCCCTTTGGCGTGTAGTGGTGCGCGGCAGACTCAATAACTCCAGCTATTTGATCATCTGGTAGTTCTAAATCTAAAAACCTGCGGGAATACGGAATTCGAAATCGTGCCATGTCCTGACCTCCTTCGTGTGACTCCGGCGGGCCGGGCCACTAAACAACTGAGGCGCCTCTTGCGAGGCGCCTCAAAGGATACAAATAGTGCCTGTCTCTTAACCCTCAACCTCTTCCAGGTCAAACATCTTACCGGGATTCATGATGTTATTCGGGTCCCATGCTTTTTTAATAGCCTTGCAGAGTTTCATCTCTGTTGGGTCCATGAGTAACGCCATGTTCTTTTTGCGCTTGATACCAATACCGTGCTCACCACTGATCTTTCCATTCAGTTTCTTGGTAGCATCGTACATTTCTTGAAGTGCTTTCGGCTCAAGCTCCAGCCATTGCTCCATGGTGTGCTTAGGATTTTTAACCAGGGTTGCGTGCAGGTTGCCGTCTCCAGCGTGACCGTAACACGGTATCTGGATGTCGTACTTCTTTGAGATCTTGTCGAGCTCAGGGATCATGTCTGGAATTCGGGAGATAGGTACGACGATGTCTTCGAGGCTCTGTTCGGGGCTCTGCACCTTGAACGCTTCAGCAATGTTTCGTCGAACACTCCAAACACGCTCCATAGTAGTAGCATTGTCGGCCACGTAGACCTCGATTGCTCCTTCGCCCTCATAACCTCCGTCGAGAAGCATGTCACCAATTGCCTCGGCGTCGGCCTCTACCTGCGCTGCATCGTTACCGTCGACCTCGATCAGCAGCATAGCCCCACAGTCTTGATACGGAAGGCTCTCATTGAGATACTCACAGGAAGCCTTGACTGATGTCGCGTCCATAAACTCCGCGCTCGTTGGGGTAAGACCCTTTGCCATGATCATAGCAACCGCGTCGATGGCATCTTTTGGTGTCTTGTACAGAACGAGCAAGTCGTACATCTTGGTTGGCAGAGCGGTGAGCTTAATAGTAGCCTTGGTAACAATACCCAGGGTCCCCTCGCTACCGGTAACCAACTGCTTGAGGTCGTAACCTGTTACGTCTTTAGCAAGCTTTCCACCAAGCTCAACAATGTCGCCCTGAGGAGTAACAAGCTCTATTCCAAGAACGTAGCGGCCTGTTACACCGTATTTTACGGCTTTACCACCACCGGCATTCTCGGCGATGTTACCACCAAGAAAACATGTCTGCAGACTCATTGGGTAACCGGCGAACCAGATTCCCTTGTCTTTTAGTGTTTCGTTGATCTCGTTTGTGACAATACCGGCCTCGCACACCACTACCATGTTGTCGGTGTCGATCTCAAGTATCTTGTTCATTTTCTCTATGCTAATAGAGATACCGCCCATGGTAGGAATGCACCCACCGGAAAGTCCGCTACCGGCACCACGGGGGGTTACAGGAATTCGCTCACGGTTTGCAAGTTTGACGACCTGCGCAATTTGCTCAGCAGTGGTCGGGGTGATGACCGCGTCGGGCATATGGCCGTATTCCTCTTCCGACGTTTCGTCGTGTGAGTAGGCCTCCATTTTTTCTACGTCGATTGTTACATTCTTCGCACCGCAGATCTCTACGAGTTCTTCGACGACACGTTTCGTAACTTTATTATACTTCACTTCGCAGTCTCCTTCTTTATTTCTTGGCCTGCGCCAGCTTTTGAGTGAGTAGAGGCAAGACCTCAAAAAGGTCGCCTACAATTCCAAAGTCCGAGACACCGAAAATATTTGCTTCGGGGTCGTTATTGATAGCTACAATGTTATCGCAGGTCTTGATACCGGCCAAGTACTGTATAGAGCCGGAGATACCGGCAGATACCAGCAATGTAGCCGATATAGTCTTACCGGAAAGACCAACCTGATGCGGGTAGCTGAGCCAACCACGGTCAATTGCCTGGCGACTAGCACCGACAACACCGTCAAGCTGTTTGGCCAGATCTTCTACAATCTTCACGTTGGCAGCTTGCTTGAGGCCCTTTCCGCCAGCAATAACAACGTCTGCCTCTTCAATGTTGACAAAGCCTGCGTCGTCGGTGCGGAATTCGAGCACCTTGGCGCGGGTATCGACAAGTTCATCTTTGACTGCAATGCGTTGAATTTTACCACTTCGACTTGGGTCTTTATCAAGCGGGCGACTTGACTTTGGACGCACAGTTGCCATTTGTGGCATGTGATCCGGGGTCTTAATAGTTGCCATGATGTTACCACCAATGGCGGGCCGAGTTTGCAGTAGCAGTTTTGTCTCCGGGTGTATTTCCAGCTGCGTACAGTCTGCAGTGAGACCAGTGTTTACCTGTATAGCAACATAGGGCATTACTACACGACCAATAGTGGTCGCTGCAGCTAGCACGATATGTGGATGATACTGGTTGATCAAATCGGAAATTACGTTTGAGTAGGTTTCGTTTTGAAAGTCTGCTAGGCGAGGATCGTCGACAAAGTAGACTTCATCTGCCCCACGTTGGATTAATTCCTCTAAATCTTCATCTGAAATATTATGCCCTAAAATTAACGAGCAAACTTTGGTGTCGAGATCTTCCGCGAGTTTTTTCCCACGTGAAAGAAGCTCGAAGGAAACGCCGCGGAGTTTGCCCTCAAACTGCTCGCCTAGGGTCCATACATAGCTCACGATATTCCTCCTTTTGTCTTATTTATACGAGTTCGCGTTCTTTCAGCCATTCAATGAGCTGATCAACCGCGGATTCAATTGTCTCTTCTGAGTTTGCCTTCAGCAAAGTACCGGTACGAGTAACTTTTGGCGTTTCGATCTTAACAACCTTGGTAGGAGATCCCTTGAGTCCAAGCGAACTCACGTCAATTGTCATGTTCTCAGTGCTATACACTGGAATC
>CAZQIK010000076.1:0-6997 GCA_964593085.1 uncultured Spirochaeta sp. | reverse complement strand
TATAAGGTGCAAACCCAGCCTGCTGAGTATGATTCCGAGGGCGCGCTGATCCGTGAAGCTCGGTATCGTGATATTCCTGAGATCACTATTCCTATCGATGAGCGAGGGGAAATGCTCATCAACTTCATGGGTCCACGTTCCGGAGCTGGCCGCGACGAATACCAGACATTTCCAGTGCGTTCGTACTCTGGATATATACGCCGTGTCCCTGGCCTTGATCCCACTGCATGGCCCGTAACACGTGGGGTTGAGAACAAAATTCTTATGGTAGGTGCGTTTGCGCCTGGAATGGCTGCAGACGAGAAACTGACCCCGTACGGTCTTATGTATGGTATAGAAATGCACGCAAACGCCCTTAACACTATACTCATGGACAATTTTCTCGAATATGCTCCACGATCTGTCGATATTGCGGTCTTGTTTGCTCTTGCAATTGCCACCGGATATCTTACCGCCCACATAGCCACCATATGGGCATTTGTGCTCTCTTTAGGTAGTCTGGCCGTGTACTTCTTTGTAGTGACCATTCTCTTTGATACGCGTGCATATATTCTCAATTACTCGACACCTGCAATCGCTGTGCTGGTTACTGCAGTAGCGGTGGTCATCTATCGTGTAATGACCGAGGAGCGCGACAAACGCCGCATACGTGAAATGTTTGGCAAGTACGTTAGCCCCGACGTCGTATCGGAGATCTTAGATAACCCACCCGAGCTTGGTGGTGTAGACCGCGAACTCACCGTCTTTTTCTCAGACATCCGCGGTTTCACAACGCTATCTGAGTCTATGTCGCCCCAGGAACTGGTAAATCATCTAAACATCTACTTAACGCGAATGACCGATATCATCCTTGAGTACAAAGGAACGCTGGACAAGTACGTTGGTGACGAGATTATGTGTTTCTGGGGCGCTCCGCTTCCAGAAGAGGATCACGCAATGCTGTCCTGCAAGTGTGCCTTAAGGCAAATGAAAGCTCTTGGTGAGCTTAACGAAGGCTGGCCTCCCGAGAAACGTATCGATATCGGAATCGGTATCAATTCCGGCATTATGACGGTTGGTAACATGGGCTCAGCCGGGAGAATGAACTATACCTTGATGGGGGACAACGTTAACCTTGCCGCAAGGTTGGAAGGCACAAACAAGGAATATCAAACGCATGTGCTTATGAGCGAGTACACCTATGGGCTTGTAGCCGACCGAGTTACCGCGCGTGAGCTTGATAATATTCGAGTCAAGGGTAAGAACAAGCCAGTCGTCATATATGAGTTGTTAGATGTTAATGAAGGCCTTGAACCTCCAAAGCTGCGGTAAGAAACGTCAACGGTATCGGCTCAAAAGCACCACCGCTTGCCAGCTCAGCGCGGTCTCGGCTCTTCTGAGCCTATTTTTGATAGGCGTGTTGGGTGGCTGTGGCCTTGATGTTGTCCCGTTTCTGTATCCTCCCGAGAGCCCGAGTATCATTGGCTCAGGAGTTCAGTTCCTCCACGATACACGCAATAACGATGCTCCACAAAGCGATAATTTTCAAGGCTATGAAGTCTATTATAAGTTCTACGACTTTGGCGCAACGGCAAATGGAGAAGCCCAACTCCAGAACGACCGTGATGCCATAGAGGCCGACCCCGAACCTCCAGGAACAGCGCGGTTAACAAGCCGCAACTTCCGCCGGGTGAGGTCTCTCCGCAACGACGGAAGCCTTCAGACCCAGCTGCCGTCAGTACCGGTGTCTATAGGGAGCAGCCCCGCTATACAGCTGCGATTCAGCGGAGTAGCGGACAGTCCAGGCGCGGTTTTACTCCGCAACAACGACGAGGCCAATGCCACAACACTGGTCAGGGCAGTTAACGACGGCGATGCACAACCACGTGCGTTTTACGGTATTGATGAATACGCCGCTGACCACGCAGACATTCCCAACACCATCGACCTGACAGACGGCGACAGTGGTGCCGATCTTCGCATAGCGTTTTATGCTGTAGCATACGGGGTTCAACCTGATTTTCGCCCGCTGTACAGCACACCAAGATTCTTAGCAACCGAAATTTCGCTTGACTTTGAATAGACCCGTGTAACTACGATACCCGTGTACCTACGAATAGGCTCGTAATTGAATGAACCTCACCGACGTGAAAAGCCAACAAACGCTGGACATTTCGGCGCATTTTCCGCACACTGTGCAGCATGAGCACCACGTACTACCTCAACATCGCTTTAACGTACATTATCATTGGTTTTGGCACGGCACTCCTATTTTATTACGGACTCCGCAAGCCCGTCCTCGGCCGTTTCTGGGGAGCATTGCTCATTGGACTCATCGGATCCTTTCTCGGTGGGGTAATAGAGTTCTTTCTTGCCGATCTCATAGAAATGCTTACCAACTTGAACAACGTGAATATCTTTCCGCCAATTTTCATGGCGGCACTCTTTATTTGGATTCTCTCACGCATTAGCTCAGCGACAGACTAGCATTTCATTCAAACGTAAGATGTAGAGCAAGTTCTAGACTTTTACTCACGAGTTATTCACAAGTCTTATCCACAATCCACTCACATATTGCATCTCATACGTGCCAAGTATGCTGCGAATGCAACTGCGCATCTCGCGTGAGTATCTAACAACATCTAACGCTACACGATTTCTACGATTTATATCATTTCCGATAATGTGTATTCGGTCTACTCGACGACGGAATTCACACGCACTGACAGCAAGAACCCTAACAGCAAGACCAACAAGCAGCTACCATTGAAGCCCAACGCATTTTCGCGCTACTGTAAACACCATGCAAACTGAAAAAGATATACAATCTGGAATGCGAGATTCAACGGCGGATCCTGCCACGCAAGGTTTTGCGCGACTGTACTCCATCATCCGTATACTCTACGGGCCTGATGGTTGCCCGTGGGATCGCGAACAAACACCGGTAAGCATGCGGGAGCACTTAATCGAAGAATGCTACGAGGTGCTGGATGCGATTGATGAAAACGACCCTGCGCACATACAGGAAGAGCTTGGTGACGCGCTCCTGGTAGTTACCATGATTGCCCATATGTATGAACTTATGCCGGACAGTCCAGACACTCTTTCGGTGGCCGGTGTCTTTGCGGGCATTTGCGATAAGTTGATCCGCCGACACCCACACGTCTTCGACGCCTCCTCGCATGGTGCTTCTCGTACGTCTAATGCCGCTCTGGACTCTGCCAGTGTTCTTTCGCAGTGGGAGAATATTAAGCAACAGGAAAGGTCGTCGGCCAAGCGTGTTCAACTAAGTCAAGAGAACCTGTCCATGGAAACAACTTTAGCCCCGGACGCTAGTATTCCTGATTCGGTTACTGTTCCTGATTCGGTACTTGATAGTATTACGAGTGGACTCACCCCACTTCAGCGCGCAGTAAAGGTGCAAAAACGCGCTGCAAAAATTGGGGTCGACTGGCCCGAACTAGAGCCCGTGTTCGATAAGATACAGGAAGAGCTGAAAGAGTTGCTCGAAGCAGTTTCAACCAGGGATCACTCGTCGATTGAGGATGAAATTGGTGACCTACTTTTTACTGTAGTCAACCTCGCGCGCAAACTAAAAGTACACCCAACACCGGCACTGAACCGCGCTAACAAGAAATTTGAGGAGAGATTTCGGCGTATCGAACGTTTTATGCGGGAAGATGGTCACCATGGAATGCAGCTGGAGCTTGGCCTGCTCGATTCATACTGGGAAAAGGCAAAGTCCGAGTCTTAACTTTTCGCCACCGACCATGAGTGTCCGGGAAGATCTATTAAGATGTGCACTAATTTGCACACTGCCGGAGGGAGCGCACTGCGCGTGCTTTCTCTCGCGCCAAAACAATCTCCTAAAGGGTAGCACACGGTAGCACACGGCTCCTAAAGGTACCACACGGGGCGCAGCGATCGCACGGTGTCTTCGTAATCTTGGTCAGTGAATATACCATGAATAATTATGTTGGCCGCTTTCGGCGCCCACCACTCCCAGTCGTTTGAGGCGTCAACCATGACAACCACGACCACCTGATCTTCCTGGTTTGCACCTTCGTACGGTGCATAAGCAACAAACCAAGAGTGCAGCCGATCTTCAACGCCGGTCTGACCAGTTCCAGTCTTACCAGCGACCTTAACAGCAGGCGTTGTTATAACAACATTCGCCGTTCCATTGGTAATAACTTCGCGCATGGCCCGTCTGGTTTCCTCAAATGTGGCAAGACTCATCTCCGCGGTCTGAACTACTTCTGGCTCAACTTCATGAATAACCTCACCAGTAACAGGATTTCTCACCTGCTTAAGCACATGCGGTCGGTATAAAACCCCGTCGTTGACGACCATGGCAACCATGTTCGCCATTTGTAGCGGAGTTGTTTCAATAAAGCCTTGTCCAATAGACAGGTTGACGGTGTCGCCCCCGACCCAGGGCGTCCCATAATTGTCTCTCTTCCACTCGGGGCTTGGAACCACCCCAGCAATCTCTCCTGGTAAATCAATTCCTGAACGCGCACCCAACCCGAGACGTCGTGCATAGTTGATGATATTTTGCTCACCAAGATAGTCGGTTCCGACTGTGTAAAAATATATGTTGCATGATTGCGCCAAGCCTTGATAAAGATTTAGTCGACCATGGCCATAACTAACATGGCAGTTAAACACTCTGTTTCCGTACCTTCGTGAGCCCGTACAGTTAATGGTCGAACTGGGAGAAAACGTTTTTTCCTCCAGCAAGGCGGCAGTCATAAGGACTTTGAAAGAGGATGCGGGTGGTGCACTGGACTGGATTGCCCGATTTAAAAAAGGTGCACGCAGGTCGCCTCTCAACCGAGAGAAAGCTCGAGTGCGACTGATAGTTGAAAACAAATTCGCGTCGTATCGCGGATAGGATACCATAGATAGAACTTCACCGGTATGTGGCCGCAACACCACTACAGAACCGATACGGTCGCCGAGCGCTTGCTCTGAGAGTTGTTGAATTTTTCTATCAATAGTAAGCACCAGATTATTGCCAAGTTCCGGAGGAACGTCCTCACGGCTCCCCTCACCGACCTGCCGCCCACGTGCGTCGACCATGCGGAAACGCCGTCCGTCTGCGCCGCGTAGTAGTTGATCATATTCTTGCTCTACGCCACTTTTGCCAAGTACGGAGGTGCCCGTATATCCTCGGTTATACAACACCTGAAGCTCTTCAGGTGTTATTTCCCCCACATAGCCAAGTATATGTGCCATAGAATCACCGTGGACATACCGCCGTACAGGTTTACTCTCCCAGAACACACCTGGGAACGCCTCTATACGTTCAGCCAATTTTGTGATGGTCTCGTATGGCACACCACCTTGTATTTCAATCGGCTGATAGACCCCGTAACGCGATGTTGGAACACTCCGATGGATTTCAGCAACGCTAATTCCAAGCACATTGGCAAGCCGATCAAACACCGAATCGTGTTCTCCGCGGGGCACGTTAAAAGGGTTCACGTACACTGAAAAGGAGTCTACATTCACTACTAGAGGTTCATCATAATTACGATCAAAAATCTGTCCGCGTATAGCTGGGATAACAGAGCTCCGCTGTGTCACTTGCTCGGATCTCATACTATAAAAGTACCCATCAACAATCTGTAGTGAAAATAGGTACCCCACGTACAAGAGGAACATCATACTAATAAATATGAGTAATGCCGCCATTCGTCCACGTGAAACTGAACTAGTTCCGGACGAGTAGAAGGCAGCCATTAGCGAAAGCCTCTACGTTGCTGAGCACGAAAGAGTCCCAGAATAGACATTAAGGAAAACAGTAGCGGTGCAATGAGTGCAGTTAAACCAATTTCAATCCACACTCGCGCACCCAATAAACCGATACTTGCGGTATCAATCGAGAACAGCCCCGCTAAAGCTCCCGCAATGAGGGCTTTCATTAGAGTTGCAAAGAACAAAGCCACAAAAGGAAAGACTACTCCATCAATTACAACTCGATCTTCAGTGAGACCGAAAAGAAAACCCAAAACCGTGTAGATAAAGGCATAGAATCCTAAAGGGGCGAGACTCAGGAAATCCAACCCCAGCCCGGTAAAGAACCCAGCAAACTGCCCCGAAAACGAGCCGTTGCGGTGCGCAAAAAACACAAGAACTATAAGGGCAAGATCCGGAACAACCAGTGTTGGGAATACAAAACGCAGTAGATTCGTTTGCAACACCCCCATGAGGCCTGCAAGCACGGCAGCACGAATAATTTTCCCAGTCATTCTCAATTATTTCCAGTCTGATCGTGGTTATTCGAGCTGGCGCCTTGGTTATGGTCGATCACGAGTACGTATTCTAAACGAGAGAAATCTACCACGGAGCTGAGTTCAAGCTCGAGCGATGTTTCATAAGGTCGTGAGCTTATTGATTGAACCCGTCCTATGCGAATACCGGGAGGAAAGACTTCACTCATTCCGCTCGTCACTACAACGTTACCATAACCAATCTCACTGCGGACTCCCTCAGGCACGTATCGCATGCGCAACGTATTGTTCCCAACACCGCCCCCTGACACCAGCCCCTCGTGTCGTGAGCTCTGAAGCCGGGCCGCAACAAACGAGGCACTATCAAAGATAGGACGCACAATAGAACTACCGACACCGACATGGGCTATACGACCCACCAATCCTTCACCGTTATCTTGAACCGCTATTACCGGTAGATCCACGCGTAGTCCGTCGCGGCGGCCTTTGTTTATACTGATCGTCGAAAAAAAATTCCCCGGATCTTTGCCAATTACTCGGGCTGGAATATTGCGGGTTTCAAGCTGCTCAGAAAACCCAATCAATTCGCGCAAGCTATACAATTCCTGCCGCAACTCCGCAAGGTCTTGTTGCGCAGCCTCGTACTCAAGCAGTTGCTCAAGCAGCGCTTCGTAGTCGCTTCTAAGATCTCCGAGTTCACTCACCGATCCAATGGTAGACGAAATCCCACCCAGCCCCCATGCCGTACTCTGCTGAAATACACCGACAACACTGAGTCC
>CAZQIK010000075.1:0-7002 GCA_964593085.1 uncultured Spirochaeta sp. | reverse complement strand
CCGTCGGCGGAGGCGTATGCGTGCACACCGGCCGAGCTTGCTGCAAGCTTGCCGAGCACATACGCCCACCTTGCCGATATGGCTGAGGTAACCGGCCGGCTTACCAAGTTGCCGCTGGTGGCGGGGAACGTGGTTCAGCCGCTTTTTGACGGTGGTGAGGCCTATCCGGCTATGCTCGGCGCCATAGAACAGGCTCAGCACTCAATAACCTTGCTGGTTTTTCTCTTTGATAACGACCCGCTGGGTAAGCAGTTTGTAGAAGCGCTCGGTGCGGCGGTGAAGCGTGGGGTGGAGGTTCGGGTACTCATAGATGCGGCCGGTGCCCGTTCATCTGTGCCCCCGGTAACCGGACGTTTGCGGTCTTTGGGGGTTAGAACCGAGCTGTTCATGTCCGGGGTGCTTGCAGGACGGTTTCTGCGCCTTAATCCGCGCAACTATCCCTACCTGAACCTGCGAAATCACCGAAAAATTATGGTGTCCGATGGTCGGCTTGCGTTTACCGGCGGCATGAACATTCGCGAGGCTCATCTGCTCACCGACGACCCGGCCCGGGGAACCAAGGACGTGCACTTTCGGTTGGAGGGGCCGGTAGTGCAGCAGCTGCAGGCGACATTCGCCGCCGACTGGGTGCTTACAACCGGCGAGGTGCTTGAGGGCGAACTGTGGTTCCCCCCGCTCACGACCACCGACGGGAGGGTATGTGCGCGCGCCATTCCGGATGGGCCGGACCAGGATATGGACCGTATGGCCATGAGCTTTCATGGCGCGCTTGCGGTGGCTCGCCGTTCGGTGCGAATTGTGACGCCGTACTTTCTGCCGGAACGCTCATTAATTTCGGCCCTGAGCACCTGCGCCTTGCGCGGCGTGCGCGTAGAGATCGTCCTACCTGCTGAGAATAACCACAACATGGTGGCGTGGGCTGCAATGGCCCAGATGTGGCAGGTGCTTGAATGGGGCTGCCGCGTCAGTATGACCGCGCCTCCCTTTGATCACAGCAAGCTTATGGTGGTGGACGACGCCTTGTGCATTATTGGCTCCTCGAACTGGGATCCGCGCAGCCTGCGTCTCTGTTTTGAGCTGGGGGTAGAGTGCTACGACACCGAACTGGCGGCACGGCTTAACGCCCGTATAGACGAACAGCTCCTGAATTCGCACGAATTAACCAAGGAGCAAGTAGATGCCCGTTCGATTCCGGTGAAGCTGAGGGACGGTATCTTTCGCTTAGCCGCCCCGTACTTGTAGCCGCGATTACGCGGTGAGTGCGGCTGGGGCAGCTTGGGCAGCTTGGGCAGCTTGGGCAGCTTGGGCAGCTTGGGCAGCTCGGGCAGCTCGGGCAGCTCGGGCAGCTGGCGCCGACGGGCTACACCTCTTCCTGTTCTTCCTCTTCTAAGTGTTCCGCAATGGGATCTTCAAAGGTGGCCCAAACTGCTGCGCCCTGTTCTACCTCTGCTTCGGTGAGCAGGCAGGCCTCGAGTGCTGACTCAATTGCGGCCCTGTCCATCTCTATTCCTATGAAAACCAGCTCCTGTCGTCTGTCGCCCCAGGTCTCGTCAAACTCCGAGCGTATTTGGTCGCGGACCTCGGCCGCCTCCGGCCAGTGTTCCTTGGGGACTGCCGCCCACCAGTAGCCAGCAAGGTCAATCTGCTTTTGACTCCCGGCCTGCGAGAAAAAGAAGGTGAGTTCGGGCCGGGTAGCAATCCAGAAGAAGCCCTTGGCGCGAACCACATGCGGCTGGTCTTCCTCCCAGAACTCGGTCAGGCGTTTTGGATGAAAGGGTTTGCGAGCACGAAAAACAAAGCTGGAGATTCCGTACTCCTCGGTCTCGGGGATGTGCTCGGCCTCCAGCTCGTCTTTCCAGCTGTCGCTGTCCTCGGCCTCCTCAAGATCAAAGAGGCCGGTGTTGAGAATGCTCTGAAGCTCGACCCTGCCGTGGCTGGTTGTGAGAAGCTCCGCCTTGGGATTCAGCGCCTTAATAATGCCCGCGATCTTGCCCGCGGTAAACTCCTCCACCAGGTCGGTCTTGTTGAGAATGACGACATCGGCAAACTCAATCTGGTCGGTTAGGAGGTGCACTACGGTGCGTTCGTCACCCTCGGCAACCTGTTGTTTACGGTCCTCAAGCATGTCTTGCGATGCAAAGTCGTCCAGGAAGCGGGAAGCATCTACCACCGTTACCATGGTGTCGAGCCGCGTCAGGTCGCGAAGGCTGACCTGCTCCTCGTCGTCAAAGGTGAAGGTCTGAGCAATGGGCAGCGGTTCCGATATTCCGGAGGACTCAATGAGCAGATACTCAAAGCGATTCTCCCGCGCTAAGCGTGATACCTCTTGGAGCAGGTCGTCACGAAGTGTGCAGCAGATGCAGCCGTTGGTCATTTCTACCAACTTTTCCTCGGTGCGGCTGAGGGTGGCGGTGCCGCCCTTGACCAGCGAAGCATCAATATTAACCTCGGACATATCGTTCACAATAACTGCAACCCGCAAACCTTCGCGGTTGTTCAGTATATGGTTCAGGAGTGTTGTTTTGCCGGCACCAAGGTACCCGGAGAGCACGGTTACCGGAAGTTTAGAAACAGCTGTTTTGTCTTGCATGAGAGACCTCTCTGTCGGGAGAGTAACACTAAGTAATACGTTTGTGCAAGAAGGTCGTCCTGGCGAGTAACGCCCCTATGCAAGAAGAGTGGTGGGCGTGGCGGGTAGTGTATTCCAGGCCGGGTCAAGGCAGCTGCCGGGACGGAAGGCGTTGCGGGTCCAACGCTCGCCTGGCTTGATGAGCGCTTCAATTGCTTCAAGGTCGGCCTGTTCAACCAGCCCGGGTGCGCAGGTGGTGCGGAACTCATAGGCCTTGCCGGAGGCTCGCAGCAGCTCCATAGACTCCGCTACCGGCGCCCATTCAACGCCGATTTCGGTATAGCGCCCGGGTGCGGTCTTTATATCCATGGCAACATAGGTGACGGCCTGTAGCCGGAGGATCGCTGCAAGTGGCTGCGGCAGGGCGCCGCTGGTGTCTACTTTTACGTTTAGGCCCATGGCGCCGATCTCGGTTATGAGCTGCGGCAGTTCCGCGTGGAGCAGCGGCTCCCCGCCGCTCACCACCACACCGCCGAGCAGCTTGGCCCGTTTGCGCAGAAAGGCCAGCACCTCCGCTGCCGGGAGAAAGCTCTCCGGCAGCGGCCCCTGCACCAGCTCCGGGTTGTGGCAAAAGGGGCAGCGCAGCGGGCAGCCATGGGTAAAGACCACCGCCGCCAGTTTCCCCGGGAAATCTATGAGGCTGGTTTTGCGGAGGCCAAGATTGCGGAGGCCAAGATACTGCAGCGCCATAACCAGGGCCTATGTTTCGCTTACGACAAAGGTTCGGCGGCCTGCAAACTCATCGCGCTTCCCGTTGTTCCAGTTCTTGAGTGAGCGGTAGTACCCGACAATGCGTGAGTACACCTCGGTTTCTTTGCCACAGTGCGGGCAGCTATGATGTTCTCCGGCCAGATAGCCATGCTCGGGACAGATAGAGAAGGTCGGCGAAATAGTGAAGTAGGGCAGGCGGTAGTTCTGGGCAATGACCCGCACCAGCTCGGCACAGGCGGCCGGGTCATGAATTGCCTCACCCAGAAAGGCGTGGAAGACCGTCCCGCCGGTGTACTTGGTCTGGAGTTCATCCTGCAGATCAAGCGCGTCAAAAATGTCCTCGGTATATCCCACCGGCAGTTGTGTAGAGTTGGTGTAGTAGGGATGTTCCTCGCCCGCGCTTATAATGTCGGCAAAGCGCTCCTTGTCATGTTTGGCTAGGCGGTAGCTGGTGCTTTCGGCCGGAGTGGCCTCCAGGTTGAACAGCTCGCCGCTTGTCTCCTGGTAGCCAATGAGGCGCTCGCGCATGTGGTCAAGCACGCGGCCAGCAAAGGCGCGTGCCTCCGGGTTGCTTATGTCGGCACCCATGAAGTTCAAGAGGGCCTCATTCATGCCCACAAGTCCAATGGTGGAGAAGTGGTTATCTAGCGAGCGCAGATACTTCCGTGTGTAGGGAAACAGCCCGTCCTCTAAGAGTTTACCTATGAGTTTGCGCTTTACGCTGAGGCTTTCGGCGGCAAGATCCATAAGGCGGTCGAGGCGCTCAAAGAACTCCTGCTCACTCTGCGCAAGATAGCCAATGCGCGGCATGTTAATGGTTACTACCCCGATAGAGCCTGTGTACTCGTCCGAGCCAAAGAGCCCGCCGCCCCGCTTGCGCAGTTCGCGTTTGTCCAGCTGTAGCCGGCAGCACATGGAACGGACATCGCATGGGTCAAGATCGCTGTTGAGAAAATTCTGGAAGTATGGCGTGCCGTAGCGAGAGGTCATTTCAAACAGCAGCTTGGCGTTCTCTCCCTCCCAGACGAAGTTTGGCGTGATGTTGTAGGTGGGAATAGGATAATGAAAGCCGCGGCCGTCAGCATCGCCCTCCAGCATCTGCTCCAGGAAGGCACGGTTGATCATGTCCATTTCAGCCTGGCAGTCAGCATAGGTGAAGTCCAAGGTCTTACCGCCGACAACTGCTGGCTGCCCGGCCAGGTCAGGGGGCACGGTCCAGTCCAGGGTGATGTTGGTAAAGGGTGCCTGACTCCCCCAGCGACTGGGAACGTTCACACCAAATACAAAGCTCTGCACCGCCTGCTTTACCTCGCCGTATGAGAGAGCATCGACCTTCACAAAAGGCGCCAGATAGGTGTCAAAGCTGGAGAAGGCCTGCGCACCGGCCCACTCGTTCTGCATGACACCGAGGAAGTTCACCATCTGCTGCACCAGCGTACTGAGGTGCTTTGCTGGCTTGCTTGCTATCTTGTCGGCAACGCCGCCCAGGCCCTCCCAGATTAACTGCCTGAGCGACCAGCCTGCACAGTAACCACTGAACATGGAGAGGTCATGAATATGAAAGTCTGCGTCGCGGTGGGCTGCGGCCACCTCGGGTGAGTAAATGTTTCTGAGCCAGTAGTTGGCGGTTATCGTGCCGGAGTTATGCAAGATTAGACCGCCCAGGCTAAAGTTCACGTTCGCGTTCTCGTTCACGCGCCAGTCTGGCTGCTTGAGGTAGCCGTCCATGGTTTTCTCAAAGTCCAGCATGAGCGCCTTGGTGTCACGCACCGCCTCACGATGAGCCCGGTAAATGATGTACGCCTTGGCAACCGCGGCCGGTGCCGAGCGCATGAGCACCTCCTCGACCACGTCCTGTATCTCTTCAATTGCTGGCGCCGAGTTGGGGTGCCGCTCCTGCATGGCAACTTCAAGTCGTGCCTCGACCTCGTCCACCAAGGCATTCAGTGCCTCGGGGGTCTCGGGGTGCTTCTGGGCCCCGTAGGCTTTCTGCAGTGCTGTGGTAATTTTCTCACGACTGTAGTTTTCCAGCCGGCCGTCGCGTTTAATAATGTGGCGAAATGTATGTGGGGTGGGTGTGGTCACAGAAAGCCTCCCAGCTTTTGTATGGGTTCTATATATAGCGTTGTATCTTAATTTTCGGACAATATCGACACAATATATAGTCCCAACCCCACGTGTCAAGGGCTTGATTTGAAATTTTTGCCGGTAGCGCGATGCGGTTTCCCTTACGCGGGGAACACCACCTTGCAGATGTCCTTGAGCTCGCGGTGGCGCTGTTCGTAGTCAATGCCGTAGCCAACCACAAACTCGTCGGGAATCTCAAAGCAGGCGATATCGGCACGGGAGTCCATGGTCCGGCGTGAAGGCTTGTCGAGGAGCGAGACAATCATGATTGATCTCGGATCGCGCGTTTTCAGGAGCTCGACCGTCTTTACCAGGGTTAGGCCGGTGTCTACGATATCTTCCAGGATAATAATGTCCTTGCCGCTAATAGGCTCGTTCAGCTCCTTAAGGATCTTGACCTCGCCGGTGCTCTCGGTGCCCTCGTAACTCGAAACCGCCATGAAGTCCAGGGTCAGCGGAATAGTGATCTTCCGGATGAGGTCCGTCATAAATACAAAGGATCCCTTGAGCAGCCCAATGATGTGAATCTTCTCATACTTCTCATTGATAACGCGCGCGACCTTGTCCGACTCTGTCTGTATGGAGTCAAAGCTAATGAGCGTCTCTAGCGTGTACGGGTTTCCGTCGTTGTTATAGTAGGTATTCATGGTTCGGCAGTGTACACCATTCGGCCCCTGCGTGCTATCGACCAATCTATGATGTAGGTTTTTGCCCGCAACCCCGGTACGACGGCCACGGTTCACCACGTGTCATTTTTGGCGAGTTCTCTCTTGTGTCGCTTTATGAACTCTGACACGGCTCGTGCAAACAGCTGACTCTGCGGAATTCCCATGGCCCGAGCGGTCTTCTCGGCATCCTCATACAATGCATCAGGTAGTGAGATTGCGGTCTTCATACTTTTAGTATGACCCCAGTATAACACCTGGACAAGTCGTCACACGAATTTTTCAATAGTGACGTCGAACAACGCCGCGAGTTTCTTCGCCATAGTCTTGCTGATCGATCGATGCCCGTTTTCCATATTTGAGATGTTCTGGCGTGTCAGATTCCCAAGTTTTTCCGCCAGTTGATCCTGCGTCATTCCATGCATCTCTCGATAAACCCGCATATTTTCTCCCGGGCTTATTGTTTCCCGGAACGACTGATACCAATCACTCTTGGTTACCTCAACGAGTTCGTCACCTTCGTCGTCGATGATTTCGACTTCACCGTACTGGTCGCGCAAGAACTGAACCAGCGTTGCACCGATTTCTCCCTCAAGTCTAATACGGGGCTTTTTCACGACTACCTGCATAGTACACCTCGATCGGATCTGCTCGGAATGTCAGCCCATTGTCGAGTGTCCGGCGCCGCAGGCGCGCAGTTAATTGTTTTGTTAGCTAATGCTAGCATCCTATATCCTGATCCTCATTAAGCAAGTAAACAGCCCGTTTAATGAAATCTTCGATACGAGTTTTCGAAATATCTTTTGTTTTAGTAAAACGAATGCAACCTTTTCCGGTTCCTATCCCCGCCAGAAGCTCCCCTTCGGGATC